>CACPSE010000008.1:0-30749 GCA_902636535.1 uncultured Wolbachia sp.
CGATACATTAAGTAATCCTTACCTTTTAATCTGCAGATTGGCGAAAGCAAATACAATAGCTTCAGTTTCATGATAAGGGCGCTGGTGGAGTTTGTCAAGGAAGTTTTTTTTGTTTCTATGTTGTCAACTACCTGAATGACAGACCATTGATTGTATGGGTTCCATCTGTTATATATAATCTTTTTGAATACGAAGAAAACTGATGAATGAGTATGATATTACGGTTATAGGTAGCGGTCCTGGTGGTTATATAGCAGCAATTAGGGCGGCACAGCTTGGGTTTAAAACTGCAATTGTAGAAAAAGAAAAAAATTTAGGCGGTATATGCTTAAATTGGGGATGTATACCAACAAAATCGCTACTTAGGGCGTCTGAGGTTTATAGGCTAATAAAAAGATCAAAAGAGTTTGGTATAGAAGTAAAGGAAGCGAGTTTTGATATACAATCAATAGTGAAATACTCAAGAAACGTTGTTGATAAATTGTCAAGCGGTGTTGCATATTTGATGAAGAAGAACAATATCAGAGTTTATCAAGGCTTTGGTAAACTTGCAGGCAGTAGTACTATAAAAGTTGCTGGCGATAAGGAAGAACAAGAAATTGTTTCCAAGCATATCATTTTAGCAACAGGCGTGAGGGCACGGAATCTGCCTGGAATAGAGGCAGATGGAGATTTAATATGGAATGCGCAGCACGCTATGATGCCGGGCAAATTACCAAAATCACTACTCATTATAGGATCTGGTGCAATTGGAATAGAATTTGCAAGTTTTTATAGCACTTTGGGGGTTGATGTAACAATCATAGAAATAAAGAGCACTATTTTGCCGCTGGAGGATAAAGACATTTCAGATTTAGCACAAGAAATATTCACAAAACAGGGGATAAAAATATATACAAGCAATAGCGTAAAAGCTCTTACTAAAAGTAAAGACTCTGCTCAAGTGCTACTAAGTAGTGGTGAGAGCAAAGAATTTGAGAGGGTGATTGTTGCGGTTGGAATTCAAGCAAATATTGAAAATATAGGTTTAGAAAATACAAGGATAAAATTAAATTCCTCTGGTTTTATTGAAACGAATGAATGGTATGAAACTAGTGAATCAAATGTGTATGCAATAGGTGATGTAGCTGGCCCACCATGTTTAGCACATAAAGCAAGTCATGAAGCTGTGATCTGCGTTGAAAAGATTGCTGGTAAAGGTACTCATGCGTTAAAAAAAGAGAGCATACCAAATTGCACTTATTCTCATCCACAAATAGCGAGCATCGGCCTTACTGAGGAACAGGCAATAGAAGGTGGGTATGATATAAAAATAGGAAAATTTCATTCTAACTTTAATGGTAAGTCTGTTGCACTCAGTGAAACTGAAGGGTTAGTGAAAACAATTATAGACAAAAAGACAGGCGAACTTCTGGGTAGCCATATGATAGGTGCAGAAGTGACGGAGTTAATTAGCAATTTTGCTCTTGCAAAGCAATTAGAAGGAACAGACTTCGACATAAAATCTACGATTTTTCCTCATCCAACCATTTCAGAGATGATACACGAATCAGTGCTTGCTGCAGATGTTAAATAGTTGAACTAACGTTCCATCGTTTTAGAGGCGTCAATGTCTTGAGTAGTAGTTTGATTAGGCACTTTAGTTTCAATAGATTGATTACCACCAGCATCAGAATTCTGTAACTCTTCTTTCAATCCCTTAGCTGCTTCTTTCACTTCAAGCTTTGCCTTTGGATGAAGATCTTCTAGGCCTTTTCCTTTAGTATCCAAACCTTGTTGTAGATTAGTGCTTTTCATTTTATTATGCTGCTCGTGCTCAGGAAGGTCAACAACCGAATTGAAAAGAATTTTTATTATATTTTTTAGCAGTTCTAAAAAACCTCCGCTTCTGCTTTCTCTTTGTTCTTGAGGTTTATTTTTCTCATTAGGTTCTTTTTTACTATTACTTTTAGGCATTTTTAACTCAACTATCATAAAGCTTAATAAAATTCTACGTGCAAATTATTAAATAACAGTTAACAATCTAGTGTTAATTTGTTATTTACAGATGGATATTATCTTAGCAACAGGTGGCACAGGCGGACACATTTTTCCAGCTATAACTTTAGCAAGAGCACTAAAGGCACAAGGATATAGTTGCATATTATTCACTGATAAAAAAACAAATAAAAATACCGACATAGAAAGCTACACCTTACCATTACGTAGACCAAGCAGCAACAAATTTAAGTTTTTCCTTTTCTTGATATACAGCTCTATGTTAGTACTGTATCAAGTAAGAAAATTAAAACCAAAATCGGTCATTGGTTTTGGTAGCTATGCTTCTTTTCCAACTCTTCTTGCAGCAAGAGTTCTTTCTATACCTATAATTTTACATGAACAAAACACAATTTTAGGGAGAGTAAATAGATTCTTTTTCAAGAGTGCAAAATTAATTGCAACCAGCTTTCCGGAGACTAAATATGCAGAGGGCAATAAATGTATTTTTACAGGAAATTTTGTTGATATAAAAGCACAGAGCCATTCTAGCACTGAGAAAATCCTAAATATATTGGTCATAGCAGGCAGCCAAGGGGCAAATTTTTTTGATGATGTAGTAAGCAGCGTAATTTGTAATTTGCCTATTAAAATGAAAAAGAAAATTAGAGTGACGCAGCAATGTACGAAGAAAAATGTAAATAGGGTCAAGAGTCTATACAAAAGTGAAAAGATTGATTGTGAATTGAGTGAATTTTTTGATGATATGGAGAATAGACTGGCCAATGCTCACTTGGTAATTAGCAGAGCAGGAGCAACTTCAATAGCGGAGATCACTCTTGCTGGGCGTTCTGCTATATATATACCTTACCCTTACTCAAAAGATAATCACCAATTTTATAACGCAAAATATATTGAAGATTCGGGAGCAGCTATGATAGTCGAGCAGAATAGTGAAGCAAAAAAAAATCTAACAGAGTTACTATTTGATCTATTAAATAATTCTCAAAAATTGCGTGATATGACCAATAATACAAAAAAAACAGGGATAAAGAATGGGACTACTAAGTTTGTTAAGGTAATTGTTCACACAATGGCGTACTTAAGAGCCTCCATTAGCAAACCCTCCTAAAGACATGATGGCGTTTACCACTTTATCGCGACTGCCTTGGTTGTACTTAACTTTAGCACATATACTTGCTCTATCAAAAAGAGCTTGGAAGCTTTTTGGTGCAATGAGTACTTGATAGAGTTTCTGTCTCATTACACCAAATAAAACTGAAAAATTTAAACGATACTCAGCAATTTGATCTAGGTATATGGTCCATAAGTGTTGAAAGTATCAAAAATGGCGTGATATAAGGTGATTGACGGCATCCTCCCGACAGTAAAACAATCGAACGTATAAAAGAGTCATTTAGATCCAATGTGAACTGCAGTAATGCTATTTTGAACCCATGTAGATTATTTTTGATTTTATAAACAAGAAATAACAAAGCCGATCATGTAAATATACACCTTCATGCCATTCATAGTATGGCTTAAAAAGTGCTTATATCCAAGGTTTTGCTTTATAAATTTAAAGAACACTTCTATATCCCATCTGCGCCTATATAGCTCTGTTACTTCATAAGCTGGCATTTCAAACAAGTTTGTCAAAAACCATATTTCATCTCCAATTTTATTTCTGATTTTTATTAGCCGTAGATCATGCTTTTCTGCCACTTTACCTCGTGCACGATAAAGATTAACTATTATATCTTCTAAAATCTCTGATCCATCCGATTTTTGTTCTCTTATAACTTTGTTCCTGCTTATAACATCATGTTTTCTTCCTACTTTAACTCTTGTGATAAATTTGTACTCCTTTTCATCAAATTCGGCAAAAGTTCCAACTTTTCTGATTCCTCTATCAAATAATAAAATATCCTCTTTTTCAACTTTAGCTTCATTAATTGCTCTCACTAATGCTATATCTTCACTACTTTCTTCTTGTCCTTTACAAAATCTTATACTTGTCGGCAATTGATCCTACACTCACTTTAACTTGACTGTCGTTACTTTTACCGCCTATTTTTAGCCCATCTTTTTGAGATATCCCGATAAATTTATGATCGTCGAATCAAACTTATGTAAGTTATTTGATGTTTTTTGGGGTAATAGCTTTTTAATCTTGCTCATCAAATCAATATATACTCCCTTAAAATATTCTGGATTTATAACTTTTAACCTTTTTGACAAACCACTGTATGTTACTGTACTTTTATCGCTATTCTTATCCATTATACACCTGTTTATTACCATTTCTAGCGCTCTTAGGCTTGTTTTTTGCCCCATTAATATTAACTTCATTAGACCTTTAAATATAATCTTGCCCAACAATTTAGTATTACATTTATCTACTTCCCTTAATTTTCCTAGCCTTTCTAAATCCTCATCTTTTATTAAATTTAGTACTCTTTCTATTTGATCCATTATTGCCTCCATTTTCTTGCAATAATAGTTCTTTATGTCTTTTTTGTGTTACTTTCAACACTTATGGACCATACACCTAAGGATATAATTGTTCCACTTTCCAATCGCTTCCCTCAACAAGGGTGTATCTAAATCTAATATGCTTCCTATATTCACCTTCTTGCCAAAATTCAATTACTTTTGGGATTACGCAAAATCCCACCCAAAAATCAGGACGAGAAACTTGTGTATTGTGAAATTCTTTTTCCTTCAATTTTATAGCTTGCTCAAAATCTTGCCAATCTTTCAGAATGCTCGATTGTTTTGAGCACCATGCGCTAATTTGACTACCCAGCGCTCGAGAAGAGAAGTATTTGTCAGTTCTTTCATCGTTTAGAAGTTTAACATCTCCTTCAATTCGCACTTGCCTAGCAAATTCTATCCAATGAAACACTAACGCAGCTTTGGGGTTCTCAGTCAATTCTTTCCCTTTTTTACTGTTTACGTTAGTGAAAAACACAAAACCTTCTTTGCTATATTCCTTTAGTAATACCACTCTTGCAGATGGAATACAGTCTTTGCTACAAGTTGCTAGCGTCATTGCAGTTGGTTGTTCACACGGAGAATTAAGTACTGCTTTGTACCACTTTGAAAACAAATCAAATGGATCTTTTTCAAGTGAAAATATCATATCAAAAAATAAAATCTTAATTCTGGCACGCGTTGCAAAAATAAGTGCTACGGCCATTTTGTCGTATAAGTGTTATGATATTATTGCAAATCTTGCAAGGTTTTTGAACTTTACCATATACGTAAAAGTTATTTTGAAAGTATCCAGCAGATCCAGATGGCTGTGCATAATCTTTCAGTGTTGAACCACCTGCAGCAATTGCATCACTCAGAGTATTTTTTATTTCAGCAGCAAGTTTTTCGCACTCTCTATAGGTCAAGTTTTTTGCTGACCTGAGTGGTGATATACGGGCTCTAAACAAGCTCTCAGAAGCATATATGTTGCCTACGCCAACTATTGATTTATTGTCCATTAACGCTGATTTGATATTCACTTTTTTGTTTTTCAGCAACTCCTGTAAATAGTCTCCACTGAATTCATCCGTGAGGGGCTCTATTCCAAAATCGCTAAAAAAATCCGTTTCTTGTTCTTTATTTAAAACGATAACTAATCCAAATCTTCTTGGGTCATTAAAAATTATTGAAGTATTGTCAGAAAATAAAAATACCACGTGATCATGCTTATTCCGCATTTGATCGTGGTCAGCATATATAAACTTTCCGCTCATGCCAAGATGTATGATTACAGCCACACTACCATCTGTATTCCAGATGGTATACTTACCTCTACGCTTGATGTTGCGTATGACTTTGCCCTTTAGCATATCATCAATATTTTTTGTTATTGGGGCACGTAAATTCCAATTATTCACTATAACATTACTGATTTGCTTGTTTTTAATTTTATCAAGCAAAAAATTAGAGATTACTTCCACTTCCGGTAGTTCTGGCATGATACCTCCTTCAAAACTTAAGTTTCTGATGGTAATTTTGTCGTTCTCAAATACATTCGAGTATTCTGCGGTGCTTTCTCCTAAAAATTCCTCACCACAAACGAGTTTTGAAAGGGTTCTCTGTCTACTCTGTTGCTGCTTTTTTCTTTTCAAAATATTTTGCTTTAAAGCTTTCGCTAATCTTTTTTTCTCCTCTTCTTTTTCCTTATTCTTTTTTGTGTTATTCATTATCATAATATATAAACTTGCCGTTGTAGCTCAGGTGGTAGAGTACGTCATTGGTAATGACGAGGTCCCAAGTTCGAGTCTTGGTAACGGCACACTGATTATACTTATAATATTGCATAACTTGTAAGCAAGGCTTAGAAGAAAGTTACAGAGGTAAGTTGTCATGCTTTTTCCATATCCTTTCTACCTTCTTGTTTTTGAGTAGCTCTAATGCTTTACAAAAGTGATACCTTGTTTTACTTGGCACTATAATGTCATCAATGTATCCATATGATGCAGCAAAAAATGGGTTAGCAAATTTTTCTTTATATTCTTTAATTAACGTTTGCTGATCTTTTTCGTGTCGAAATATAATCTCAACTGCACTTTCAGGGCCCATCACAGCTATTTCAGCAGTTGGCCAGGCATAATTTATATCACCTTTTAGATGTTTCGAATTCATAACAATGTATGCACCACCATACGCTTTTCTAGTGATAAGGCTAATTTTCGGCACGGTCGCTTCAGCGTAAGCGTAAAGCAGTTTCGCTCCGTGTTGTATTATATTATTGTATTCTTGATTTGTACCCGGCAAAAATCCTGGAACATCAATAAGTGTGATGATCGGAATGTTAAATGCGTCACAAAACCTTACAAACCTCGCAGCTTTTCTTGAAGAATCAATATCCAAACATCCTGCAAGGTGCATAGGTTGATTTGCAGCAATACCGACAGTATTTCCTCCAATTCTACCAAAACCAGTTATGATATTACGAGCAAAATCAGGTTTCAGTTCAAAGAAATTCCTTTCATCACAAACTTTTTCAATGAGTTCATACATATCATAAGGAGTATTAGGATTGGTAGGAATTAGAGTGTTTAAGGATTCATCAATGTCGTCAACATCATTACAGATTGGTGCAGATTTTGGTGATTCTTGATTATTTGCTGGTAAGAAAGTAAAGAATTCACGCATTTTTAGCAGCATTTCAACATCATTATTGAATGCAAAATCCGCTACTCCTGTTTTGCTTGTATGAATTTTTGCTCCACCGAGGTCTTCGAAACTTACATCTTCGTAGGTAACCTTTTTTACTACATCTGGCCCGGTTATAAACATATATGAACTGTTTTTCACCATGAAAGTAAAGTCAGTTAATGCTGGGGAATAAACTGCACCTCCTGCACATGGGCCCATAATTAAAGAAATTTGTGGTATAACACCCGATGCATTTACGTTTCTTTGAAAAATTTCTCCATAACCAGCAAGAGAATTTACTCCTTCCTGAATTCTGGCTCCACCAGAATCATTTAGTCCGATAATTGGAACTCTGGCATTAATTGCCATATCCATAATTTTGCATATTTTTTTTGCATGTGACGCACCAAGTGAACCACCAAAGACAGTAAAATCCTGAGAATAAACAAAAACTTTTCTGCCATAAATAGTACCATGACCAATCACTACCCCATCACCTAAAAAATTAGCATTTTGCATGCCAAAATCATTTGCATGATGTTTTACGAATTTATCGTATTCTGCAAAAGAACTTTCATCGAGCAATATACTGAGCCTTTCTCTAGCAGTTAATTTCCCTTTTTCATGTTGTTTGGTAATCCTGTCAGAACCGCCTCCTTTTTCAGCTTCTAGTGCTTTGGTTTTTAGATTTTCTAGTATTTTAAAGTCTTGCATACAATAAAGTAGTTTTCAAATTAGTTGTAGACTTTATTAAGTTTACAAACCCTACTAACTATACACATACACTATTGCTATATGCAACAGTGTATGTACATGTTAACCATTAAAACTTTAACCTAAAGATGATGATTACAGTGAGCGCACTTGAATGCACTCACTTCTTCCAGAACACTAAATGGCTCACTTTGCTTTCCGTTTTTTTCTTCAACAAAACTTTTAGCTCGAGCAACAACCTTGCTTATACGAGGTTCTTTTGCTAGCTCTTTTAGGTACTTTGAGAAGATTTCACAACTTTTATCATCCATGTGTATAATTATTGCGCCAAAGTTTGAGCATTTTCTGGTTTGTCAGCCTTTTCAGAAGATAGAGTCATTACAATCCTTTCACTGTTGCTTATTGGAAAAGTCATCTGGCATTTGCCCTTTATATCATGATATTTTCCATCTTGTATTCGTATTACATCATCTCCTTCCCCAATCTTTAATGCTCCATCTAAATTTTGAAATTCTGGATTACTCAGAAATTTTGCAGGAGTGATAACGCTTTCCTCTGGACATTGTATATAATAAAGTCCATTATCTCTTTCCAGTATAACGCCATCTTTTTTATCGTTTTCAATGCTATCACATACAATTTGTTTTAGATTTGATAGATAATTGTTACGTTTCTCTAGCAGATCTGTTGGTAAGAGTTTCAAAGCTTCCTCACTCATATAAATGCCTGTTGAAACTAGGTCGGATATTTTTGACGAAAGAAGATCTAGTTGATATCTTTCATAAGTGGACAACTCTGGTGTTTTGAGGATATGTAAGTTGCGTACCAAAAAATCTATTAATGATGTATTCTCAGAGAACACATCACATGGCATGCCAAACATTATCTTTTTGTCTTTTCCAAGTGCTATGAGCTCTAGCGATTCCTTTATCATTCCCTTTGCGACTGTCTCATCGCTACACAAGGGTGGGGTGCTAGCTTGACGTCTTGTGTTCAATAATGTACTCAAGGTATTTTTCCGTACACATTCATCAACTTGTTTATATATTGCTATGTCTGGTTGAAATGTGCCCATTACTTCTAAATCTTCAAGTTCATCTTCATTTTCTATTATAAGCGTTTTATTTAATATGTGATCAGGTGTATCTTTATCATCTTCTATAAAAGCTTTATTTAATATATTGCGATCAGATTTATCCTCAGGCTCATTTGTAAAAAACCTATAAAAACTAGGACATCGTTCACCTATAGGCGTTTTATTTGGTACATTGTGATTAGATGTACCTTCATCCTCAGGCTCATCTATGGCACCATCTTCAAAATTAGTAGGAGTAGGAGAACGAGTAATATACCCCTCATCTATCGAACCTGGATTATGCTTTTGTATATCTTGACCTACCATATACCCCCCCTACTTGACATAATAAAACAAGAAATTCTAGCTATAGTATGCTCACGTAATCTATAAAGTCAATAGTTAAATTGAAAAACTTTGATTATAATTTACTTTAACATAGAAGATGCTCTTGAATTATGCTAAAAATTGCTATAGTAGGCCTACCAAATGCCGGTAAATCAACCTTATTTAATAGGCTGGTGGGAAGAAAAGCGGCAGTAGTGAGTAATATTCCAGGAGTAACGAGGGATAGACGTGAGGGAATAGGGAGAATTAGCGATTTGGAGTTTAAAGTTATAGATACAGGAGGATGGAACGACCAAACTAATTTTTCACTACAAGTTATTGAGCAAATAGAGTTTTCTTTATTGAGTGCAGATATAATTTTCTTTCTTGTTGACGCAAAAGTGCAAAATGAGCAAAACAAAGAATTTGCAAAGTGGCTGAAGAGAAAAATAAATAAACCTGTAATCCTCATAGCAAATAAATGTGAGAGTCATAAATCCGAAAATGTTGATTATTTGCAGTTTTTTGATTTTCTTGGCCCGGTGTATATCTCTGCCGAACATAATCTTGGCATGGTTGATCTTTTTGATGCATTAGCTGATGTTATTGAAAATTTGAACGAAAACACTGATCTATTGGGCAATGAGTCTAGTAAACTTAGAATTGCAATCATCGGTCGCCCAAATGTCGGAAAATCAACTTTTTTAAACAGCCTACTTACAGAAAACAGAGTAATAGTGAATTCAGAGCCAGGCACCACACGTGATTCTGTAGATATTGTATATGATCATAATGGGGAGCTAATTACTCTCATTGATACTGCAGGAATTCGCAGAAAGGCGAATGGTATAGATGACTTAGAATCAAGATTTGTTGAAAAAAGCTTAGAATCAATCAAGCGCTCTCATGTGGTAGTTTTAATGCTAGACTCCCTAGTTGGTATTGAGCAGCAGGATTTATCAATTGGTGAAGCTGCAATCAAGGGAGGGAAAGGGATTATTGTTGTTTTAAATAAGTGGGATTTAATAGGTAAGGATGACAGAAGTAAGTTAATAAAATTTGTCAAACAACAGGAAGTGACTCGGTTATTCTTGGAAGTGCCAACTGTAACAATTTCTGCATTGAAAGGCATGCGCTGCGGCGATGTGATAGATAAGTGTCTTGAAGTGAGTGAATCTTTGAACAAGAAAGTCAGCACTGCAAAACTGAATAAGTGGCTAATTGATGCTTTAGATAGGCACTCTCACCCGCTTGTAAAAGGCAAAGCAGTTAAAATGAAGTATATTGCTCAAATTGGCACTAAACCTCCAGCTTTTTCTTTGATATGTAACATACCTGAAAGTGTTGATGAAAGTTACAAACGCTATTTAATTAATGACCTTAGAAAAAATTTCTTTGCTGAAGGCGTGCCAGTTAGATTACTTTTGAAAAAAAATAAAAATCCCTATGTAAAATGAATACTCTGCTTTATACTTTCAGGGATAATTTACTTAAAGTTATGTGTAATAATTCCAGAATTCCTGCAATCTTTCTGCTATCAAGTGCTTTTGCTCTAATTTTTGCATATGTGCTAGAATATTTTTTCAACATGCTGCCATGCAAGTTATGTACATACGAGCGGGTAGTTTACTATGTTGCAGGGTTACTTGCAGTAGTATGCATGCTTAAAGACAACAAAATTCTAATCTATGCAATGTTTTGCAGTTACCTCGCAGGGGCAATAATATCTTTTTATCATGTAGGTCTTGAACTCCACTTGTTTCATGACATTTTAGGGTGCACAGAGCAAGCAAGTGGTAACGCTAGTATAGAAGAGCTCAGAAATAATCTACTAAATCCTAATTACTCTCCATCTTGTGACAGACCTCATTACGTCCTAGGTGTTTCTTTAGCAACATGGAATTTTATTTATCTCATAGCGGCTCTATTTGTACTGGGTAAAATATATTGTGGAAAAAGAAAGAAATCTAAATAATTTAAGGTGCAGCAACAATCAGTTCTTGCAACAAGCAATTAGAGTAAATCATGCTGGGGAATATGGAGCTATTTGCATTTATTCTGGTCAAAAATTTATTCTTAAAAAATCTTCTATAATCAATGAAATAACTGAAATGGAAGAGCAGGAAAAAAAGCATTTTCACTATTTTAATGAGAAAATCAAGGAGCAAAAAGTTCGTCCTACTGTTTTGTTGCCAGTTTGGCGTGTGTTAGGAGTGTCGCTTGGCGTTGCAACTGCCATTATGGGCAAAAAAGCTGCTATGGCTTGCACTGCTGCAGTTGAAGAAGTTATCGGAGAGCACTACAAAGAGCAAGTTTCACATTTAGAAGATGGGGAATTAAGAGAAACTATAAGTAAATTTCGCGACGAGGAGTTAGAGCACAGAGATATTGCAATTCAGCACAATGCTGAAAGCGCATTTGGCTACAACATTTTATCTTCATTCATAAAAACAGGCTGCAAAGCTGCTATTTACTTGTCTAAGTTAATTTAACTAAGCAGCTTTCTTAAAGAGTTTTAAATGTTCTGATAACAACAGAAACCAGGAAGGAATTCAAGTGTAACAATTATTTTATAACTACATTTACATATCACCATTATTAATCAATAATTAGTGTTTGTAAATTAACTACATCCAGAGTATAGATTACTAAAGAGGGGTAAAAGTGCGTTTTAAATTAGAAAAAGAAGATGCTTCAGGTAAAGACTGTAATAGTGCAAATCATTATATCACAACTGCTAAAGTAAGAGTAAATAGCGAAACAACAGTTAGTTTACCTGCTATGTCTTATGTCATTATTGATGAGCCTACTGATTGGCATTTTACAGTGTTTGATTCGAGGTGTGGCACAGTGAAGGTACTAACCAGTTCATATCAAGGGCTACAATTAAAGCTAGAAAAAGTAGGAGATGACAACAAGTTAGCTTTGGTTACTAACTCAGGTGAATATTACTATTATTACCATGATGGCAATGCTATTAATATAGCTACTATTGATCTTATACCTAAGTCCAGCACAAATGGTACACACGTTAGTGTGTATGATTATGATACACATTCTATAAAATTTAAACCACTTGAAAGTAGTAAGGTTTTAATAGATCTAAAAGATATAATTAGTAGTAGAAATATAAATCTTATTTTGCAAGATCTTGGAAATTCACCTGATAAAAGGCTTGAGATAAGAACGGGAGACAAATTTTTTCAGCAATCGAAAAATCGATTATACCAATTTTACAGGAGTGTTGAGGTATATAATTCCACTGGTAGTAAGGTTGGTATGTTGAATAATGTTGTTCCAATATTCGATCATAGAAGTAATAATTTCAAGATATTCCCTTTTCATGAAATAGAGAGTTTGAAAGCGCAAGATAGCTATTTCGCAACAGAAAAATTAGGTGACAATTACGTTGGCTGCATATCGTATGAAAATGGCGAATGCAAAAACTTCTATCCGTTAAACCCTAATTCTTTTAGGGATAAATATGATCATAACTTAGTTTTATATCCTTATTATTATAACTTAGAAAATTTTGGTAACTTTTTGGAGGTTGATATGAAAGTTGGAGAACTTATAGATTTAGAAACAGAAATTGAACTTTTAAAACGCAGAATTGAAAAATTAGAACATACTGGCATACAAGGTCCTTCAGGCCAAAAGGGTGACCCAGGTGTTTCAAATATTCCAGGTCCTAAAGGTGATCCAGGTTCTCAAGGGCAGAAGGGTGAAAGAGGCTGGGAAGGTAAAGTGGGCCAGCCAGGTCACCCAGGTCCTCAAGGTTATAAAGGTTTTAAAGGAGAAGAAGGTCCAAAGGGTGATAAAGGAGATATAGATTTTATAGATTGGGAAGGTCCTCAAGGTTTGCCAGGTATAAAAGGTGAGCGGGGCGAGCCGGGAAGTGATGCAAAGCCCAAGGATGTGGCAGATATTTTATTATCAAGTGAAGAAAAAAGATTCGGACAGGTGCTGTTTAATACGTCTATAACTGGATTAAAAGGTAAAACACTTGGGGAGTTTATTATTCAAGACATGCCAAAGAAAATTGCAGAGGATGAGAATTTTAAAAAAGGTATAAGGGGTGAAAAGGGCGATCAAGGTCAAGCTGGTAAAGATGGATCACCGGGAATAGATGGATTGCCAGGAGCAAAGGGAGATAAAGGTCCACAAGGTTTAAAAGGTGGAAAAGGTTCTCCAGGTCAAGCTGGTAGAGATGGAACCCCTGGTCCTAAAGGAGCAGATGGAGCGCCAGGTCCAGTAGGTCTGAAAGGTGATCAAGGTCCAAGAGGTTTCAATGGTACACAAGGTCTTCAAGGGAAAAAGGGTGAGCAAGGTTCTACTGGGGAAAAGGGTAATAAAGGAGATACTGGAGCGCCGGGTACGGCTGGACTAAAAGGAGAAACCGGTCCACAAGGCGTTAATGGTACGCAAGGGGAAAAAGGTGTTCGAGGTCCAAGTGGAAATAAAGGTGAAGTTGGATTGTTAGGAATGAATGGAATGCCTGGAATAAAAGGTGATAGAGGTGAAACTGGAGCACCAGGAGTAGTTGGATTGCCAGGAACAAAGGGAGATAAAGGTCCGCAAGGTCTAGTAGGTCCTAGAGGTGACGTGGGTAATAAAGGTAAAATTGGAGCGCCGGGTACGGCTGGACTAAAAGGAGAAACCGGTCCTAAAGGAGATACTGGAGCGCAAGGTATGCCTGGTCCTAAAGGTCCAGTAGGCTTTAAAGGAAAAGATGGAGCTTCTGGTCCAATAGGAGTGCAAGGTCCAAAAGGCGATATGGGTGAAAAAGGAAATATTGGAGTGCCAGGTATGCCTGGTCTACAGGGTCCAGTAGGTCCTAAAGGAATAGATGGCATCCCAGGTATGGATGGAGCTCCTGGTCCAGTTGGTCCGCAAGGCGATACGGGTGATCAAGGTATACAAGGTTTTCCAGGCGAAAAAGGCTTGCAGGGAATAAAAGGTGACAAAGGTATGGATGCAAATCCTGAAGAAGTTGCACAAAAATTAATTAATAATGGAACCATTGCTAATGAAATACTTGAGTATCGTAATCAAGACGGAGATTTAGTATTAGAGCAGCAAATTGCAGGAAGACTTATCTATGATCAAAATATTCACGCAGGAATAGCCACTGAACTAATTGATAACAAAGTTCAAGAACTAGCAGACGCATTACTAGGTGGCGCTAATGATACATTAGTAGAAAAACTTGCAAACAGCACTGAGCTAACAAAAAGCATTTCAGAAGAATTAAGGAAAAATCCAGGAAAAGTTCAAGGACTAAAAGGTGATCAAGGAGTTGCTGGAGCTTTAGGTATGCCTGGACTAAAAGGTGACAAAGGAGATGTGGGCGATAAAGGGGATACAGGAGTGCAAGGTATGTCTGGACTAAAAGGTGATCAGGGAGATATAGCCCCTCAAGGAGCAGATGGTGCTCCAGGTACAGATGGAGCGCTAGGTGTGTCTGGTGAGAAAGGTCAAGCTGGTACAAAAGGTGATAAAGGAGATTCAGGTCCAGTAGGTCCTAAAGGAGTGGATGGGGCTCCTGGGAACAATGGTGATAAAGGAGATACTGGATTACCAGGAATGCCTGGAATAAAAGGTGATCAAGGTATACAAGGTCCTCAAGGTTTTAATGGTACACGAGGGTATAAAGGTACTCCAGGTCCACAAGGCTTTAATGGCACGCAAGGGGAGAAAGGTGCTCAAGGAGATAAGGGTGAAATTGGAGCGCCAGGAATACCAGGTCCACAAGGCTTTAATGGCACGCAAGGGGAGAAAGGTGCTCAAGGAGATAAGGGTGAAATTGGAGCGCCAGGTACAGATGGACTAAAAGGAGAAACTGGCCCTAAAGGAGATACTGGGGTGCAAGGTCTTAATGGACAAAAAGGTGATGTTGGTCCTCAAGGCTTGAAGGGTGATCAAGGAGATATGGGTGCGAAAGGAAATACTGGATTGCCAGGAATGCTTGGACTAAAAGGAGAAAAAGGTAATGTTGGATTGCCAGGAGTGCTTGGTCCTCAAGGACCAAGAGGTGATCAAGGTTTCAAAGGTCAAATTGGTAGATCTGGTCCTCAAGGCAACACAGGAGTGCCTGGTCCTAAAGGCTCAAAGGGAGAAGATGGAATAGGTGCTGAAGTGGCTAATCAATTTTTGCATGAGATAACAAAAGCAAAAAATGAAACTCTGGATGCTAAAAAAGCAGCAGAGGTAGCTAAAACCGCTTCTGAAAAATCTGCCAAAGAAGCTCAAGACGCTGAAGGTAAGGTTACAGAGTTACACGCTGAAGTGGTGAATTCAACAAAAAAAGCTGAAACTGTGAGCAAAGCTGCTGAAAGATTTGCAGGGAAAGCATTGCAATTACAAAAAAGTACGGAAAATTTTTATAGTGACACAAAAGATATATTTTGTAAGACAAGCCCTGCAGACCAAGTCTGTACTGCACGTAGAAAGAAGAGGGAAATTGAAAAATTAAATAATCCACCAGTAACAAGTGGAGCAAGTAGGCCATCTTCATGGATCAATGTTTTTGCTAATACTATTGTAGGTGCTATTACAGGGGCTTTTCAGCCTGTATCTTCTTTCAAACCTGCCATAGGTTTCAATAATTCTCAACCTTCCAAAGCTATAACAACTCAAGATATTGATATAAATGGCACACTTTCGTTGTTAGATGTATTTATAAGGAAAATCACAGGTCAAAAGTATATTTCCACAGCAGAACAGCCTGCATCTCCATCAGAGACGCTAGGTTATTCATCACAGATTGCAGAAGAGTTTGAGAGAGGGTTAAAATATGCAGCAGTAAAATCTGGTATATCAGTTAAAAACTTAAGTTTTAATCCTGTATCAGTACAATCAGCTATATTCCAACACATAAACAACGGTCAGTACTCAAAAATACCAAAGAGCTTGTACTCATTTGCAAAAGGAGCTTGTCCAAATTACAAACAGACTGATAAATTTTTGGCTATTTTTAAAGATCATATGGAAAGAGCATTAGGAAGCAATGAGCAGCCGAGTAATACTAAAGAAATAGTAACAGGCAGTGAGCGGCCAAGGAGTTTTATGAGTGATGTCGTTCCTCCAAGTAGCCTCAGTGCCATTAATCATAAGGCTGTTGGCTATTTAAGGTAACAGAAAATGTTAAAGTAAATTTGGGTAAATAGTATGGGACAATATACATTTAGAATAGATAATAAAGATCTGCTCTATAAAAAGCTGATAAAACTGCCTACTGCATATTACAGATTAGAGCACAATAACAACAAGTATACTATCCATTCACACAATAATGGTACGGTGGAAATAGAGAATATTAATGATGTAAAATTGAAGTGGGACAAGACAAACGATAAAATATTTTTATATGAAGGGAACTCAGCTCTGAAACTAAATGGCAAGGACTTTGTTATAGAACAAGAGGACATTATAGGTAAAAATAAGGATAATATTATAGAAAAGCTTAGATCAGGAGAGGAAGTATTAGCTTCACCCAAATATATAAAAGACAGTACAAGTTCTGGTGTAGGTTTATCACTTTATAGCTATGAGAAAGGTGTGTTAACCGGAGTACTAAACTTCATCAATTTTAATGATGAAAATGATCCAGTACTCAACAAGATTAAAGAGGAAAAAGGTGGACTTTATTTTACAATAAAAGATGATAATATCTATATATCAGGTGAAGATGGAACTTGTGTTCCAGTATATGATAGAGATAACTGCTATCAGTATCAATATAAACAAAATACATGTGATGTATTAACAATAAGTGATGTATCAACAATAATATATAGCTTAAAGCAGAAATTTACTTTGCAAAAAGGGGAAGAATTATCGCCTAATATCTATGAAGCAAATATTGCTTTGAATGATGAGCCCATAGCTACTCTACCAAAAATAGGTTACTACATGCTCGATGATCAATTGGTCATGCGTAATCATGTTACACAAGAGAAGGGAGTTATCCCAAGAGATTTTCACTATTTAAAAGCTATTAAATTTAATGATGATGATTATAAATTAACGTTTTGTAATTTTTTAGGTAATGAATTCTTTGAATACAAAAAATACGATCCACAGTATTCGAACGTTTCAGACGAATATAAATTCATAAGTTTAAGTTGTATGAAAAAAAAACATAACCTAAATCTTGGTGAGTTACTTAGCCATCGGCCATCGTTTTTTATTACAGAAGAATCTATTGAACCAGGCTCTCAAGATCACTATTTAGCTGCCGTGTTCGAATTAATAAGTGGAAAAAAAGGTAGGAAAATGGCCACATTAATTGATGAATTTGGCTCTTTCAATAGAGAGGGTAAGTTTCAGTATTGTGATTACCATACAAAAGCAGAGTATGGTGTTTATGATTCTTCTGAGATTAATCTAAAAGAAATGTATATATGGACAGATGCAAATAGCGAATTTTGTTTTGCAGAAGATGACAATATAACTCTTCATACTATTCCAGAGTTATTGTAATTATACGCACCAAATTAGGAAAGAATGAAGTGAAAAAGGAATAATATGGTCAGGTTATAGGATGACAGAAGTTGGCTTTATTAGCTATAGGTGGTATGATACTTAGTCAATTTAAGTAAGCAGATGATCTTAGCTGCAAAAATATTTTTTACCTCATTTGTTTTTGGGTTTATTCTTTTTCCCTATTTTATAAAGCTTCTAAAAAAAATAAGCAAAGATGGGCAACCAATTAGATCATGTGGACCAGAAAGTCATTTAATAACAAAAAAGAATGTACCACCTATGGGCGGAATAATAATACTGATTTCTTCTTTATTACCAATTTTACTCTGGGCTCAGTTAACACCAGAAATTTTGCTGCTGATATTGATAACTCTATTTTTTGCTCTACTTGGATTTATTGATGATTATTTAAAATTGAAGACAAATCACTATCGAGGTTTAAGTGCAAAAACCAAAATCCTTATTCAGTTTATTGTTGCTCTGGTTGGTGTGTCTATACTTAAGCTATACTCTACTGAAGGTTTTACAAAAACGTCCCTATTTAAAGGAGAAATAATCGATTTTGGCTATCTATACGTTCCGTTTGCTGCGTTTGTAATTGTCGGCTCTGCTAATGCTGTGAATCTCACAGATGGTTTGGATGGCCTTGCTGCAACTCAAGTTATCTCTTCCTTTGCTTTTTTGGGGCTAATTGCATATATAACTCAGGCAGATATGAATATTACTTTATTCTGCATTGCATTTATAGGAGCTATTCTAAGTTTCTTGTGGTTTAACACACATCCAGCAAAAATATTTATGGGTGATGTTGGTAGCTTGTCGGTAGGTGCGGCTTTAGGGTTAACTAGTGTCCTAATTAAAAGAGAAATGCTTTTTGCCATTATTGGAATAATCTTTGTAATAGAGACTCTATCTGTTATTATTCAGATATCATATTTTAAATATACAAAGTTTAAATATGGAGAAGGAAAAAGAGTTTTTCTTATGGCACCAATACATCATCACTTTGAAAAGAAGGGATGGTCAGAAAATGTAATCGTTATGAAATTTTGGATAATTTCTATTATCTGTTCAGTTTTTACTATAACTTTCTTATTATAAAAACCTATGAAATACCCAGACTTTACATTAGAAAATAAATTATCAGGAGTGATAGCAGGAGTGGATGAAGTTGGAAGAGGTCCGCTAGCTGGTCCAGTAATATCCGCAGCCGTAGTGTTTATTGATAGAAATACAATTATTGATGGAATCAACGACTCGAAAAAGTTGACTCCTCAATGTAGGCAAGTCCTATATGAAAAAATAATATCCGTTGCAAAATTTGGTATAGGAATGGCAAGCGTAGAAGAAATAAATTCATACAATATCTTGCAAGCAACAAAACTTTCAATGAAACGTGCGTTGATAGACCTGGACCTAGAATTAGATTATGTGCTAGTTGATGGTAATCAACCACCTGAAGTGAAATGGCAAGTGAAATCCATAGTAAATGGTGATAATTTGAGTACATCAATTGCAGCAGCTTCAATCGTTGCAAAAGTTACGAGAGATCGGCTTATGCAAGAATTGCACAATAAGCATCCTGAATATAATTGGTATAAAAATAAAGGATATGGGACAAAAGAGCACCTTAACGCTATTGGTCTTTATGGAATTACAGAACATCATAGAAAAAACTTTGCACCCATATCTCGGGCATTATAGCCTTTAATCACTCACCCTTTTTTGAAAGGTATGTTTTCATTAAATAGGCAAACTGTACTTGATCCATTCCTTAAGGTAAACACTGAACTCACCCTTTCGATTATCAGGTAGTTGTCAACTGTACGGAAATTTACTAAAGACTCATATCCTGCAGAATCAACCATAAAAACTGCCGGGAAATCAGAGTTTATTTTATTGAATTGTAGATATGTAAATTTTCCATCATCAAAACCCTTGATTGGTATTATTGACTGACTGCCTTTAACGTGCGAGATGGAATAATTAAAATTTAAACCCTTCTTTACAACTTCAATATCGTTTATATCAGGAATAATGGTATGACTAGCTTGTTCGAGGATATCACCGTTATTTGTTGTGTAAATCTCATCACTGCTAAATAGTGGATAAAGAAACCTTACTTCATATGCTAATCTTGGATCATCTAGTCCAGTTGCTTCTTCAGCATGAAGTTCAAAGTAATAAACTCTTTTATTGGTAATTATAGTTGCGTTAGTATCGGCAATATCATCTATAGGCTTAATAAACAATCTGTTACCTTGAGGAAGGAGTTGCCAACCAGTTGAATCACCCATTGAAAGATTTTGTATTCCCTCCCCTGGTTCAAACAATATACTGGACTGATAACCATAAAAACCCGTATACTTATGTATAGCCTGTGGGTTATAATTTATCACCTTTATGTGATTATCTCCAGCTATTGAACGTGGCTCCTGTTTTGCAAGTGCATCACTACCACAGAGGAACAACAGTACGGCAAACAGTAAACCAATCATAATATCAAAATGAATTAATCTTCATTTTATCATTAATAGACATGCACTGCAACTGTTAAGCTATACTATAAACCCCAATTATAGGTTAGTAAGCGACAGAAAGCGCGGGCTTCATGATACTGAATGAAAAAAAGGAAGCTATTTGGCTTGCCACCACTGCAGAGTGGTAGATTGGAAATTTGACATATGATGTTAAATGTGTTAGTATTATTAACAAGTATTTAATATTCATGTTAAAACTTTTTTAATTATATTTTATGTGAGGAAATTATGTCAGGTACAATGGAAGGAAGTCAAAATGAACTGGAAGAATTGGGTAAGTTTAACCAGGTACAATGGAATAAGTTTGTGGAAGATTCTATTAACAAGGAAAAAAAAGAGTTAAAAGCAGCAGAAGAAAAATCTAAGACAAATAAAGGGAAAAGTATAGAAATCCTGAAAAACATTTCCATAATAGAACACTGCAACCTCTTAGCGAGTTCAGGGAAGTAGGGAAGAAAGAAGTAGGTTGTAGTTCGGGATTTCAAGCAGCGCATCAGTATAGTGAAAGCAAAGATGATAAAGCGACTTTCATGATTAAATCTGTTTTAAATCACACGCTTACGGAAAAGGAAAAATATTCTAAGTTAGAACAGTTCAAGGAATCCTTTTATAAAGGATCGAGAAAAGCTACAAAGTTACAAAATCCTAATTTGACGGATAGTGTGATAGATAATCTTATTGATCCACTCTGGCAGCAGGTAGAAAATAAAATCTGCTACGATGATTTGAATATAGCAGATTTTGTCAGAGAATATGTTGCTGGCGATCTGTATAAGCTGCTTTTGCATGATAGGGCTCCAGTTATTGAGTTGGTAACAAATAAAGATTTACCAGAAAAAAGATTCAAAAAAGATGAAATGTGTAAGGATCAATTTAAAGAGCACATTGAGCAAGAGAAAAAGCAAGATAAACTTTACCTCAGATCAAAATTCTTAGATAAGTTTACAACATTAATGGACCTAAAGAAAAAAGGTGAAAATTATCAAGGTGCATCAGGGTTTGAGAAAATACTGGCTGCTCAAATATTACTCGGGGAAGCTGATATTATACAATCAGAAAATTTTGGAGTAGTAGAAAAAGAATGTGAAAATGCAAAAGGTGAGAAAGTAAAAGAAAAACTCTGGGCAAAAATTGATCATGGCAGGGCACTTTACTTCTGTGTTAACCACTGGAGTAAAATTCTCTTGTTCGACCTTAAAACCTTGTATGGAATTGAAGTGGATTATAAAAAATTAGCATTCGAATTAAGCACGCATGCTAAGACTATATCTGAAAATGAGAAACTGATTGATAGGTTAATAGATAAAAAAGCTAGTAATTTAAATCAACTTCTAAATCCTGAAATGAAGTTTACTCTTAGATATATTTCTAGTAACTTACCGCCAGTTTTGTGTGAAGAAGTGTTTAATTATTCAGCTGAGTCTAAGGAATTTGTGTCTGATAAGGGGAATAGTTTAGGTAGTTACTTTAAGCAGAGGTTAAAAAATCAAATTCAGGTCATGAGAGAATATTCAGAAGTGTTGTATGTTACATCAGCAATTAGCAATAATTTTCAAGATATTATTAGCAACTTACCAAGTGAATTTTTTATATCTAAATGCAAAGATCCGCTAATCTGGGCAATAGAATCAGGTAAAAAGCTTGATGGTAAAGACCCTATAGTCTGGGCAATAGATAATGCTAAAAACATTGATAGTAAAAGCCCTATAATCTGGGCGGTATATAATGGTAAAGAAATCGAAGGAAAGAAACCAGGAAAATGGTCAGCAGAGCATGATCTATTGATTAACGGGAAAAGTCCTGAAGCTTTTGCAAGTAAAGTACGGTTAGCACAATTTGTAAATAAAGCTTCACTTCCAATTGCTGGACTGGTAGCTGTTGCTTGTATTGGTTTTATTATTGCAAATTTAAGTATAGCATTAATTATTTCTGCAGCAGCAGTTGCATTAATTGCAGCGCTTGTTGCTAAGCCCATTGCTTCACATATACAACAAGATTTACTGCAGAATAGTGTTGTGAGTAGTAAACTTGACAACCTAAACGCTGAGCAACCTCAAAAGGTTGGTCCAACCCTTTAATTACGGTAATGCACATAGGCTCCGTGCCTATGTGCAAAGCTGCCATTTTTACTTCGTAAACATACCAAGAATTCTGTCCATTATTCCACCCATATTTGCTTCAGCTTGAGTATACTCTATTTTACCACCATGCAAGATTAGTTTAATATCTGATCCAGGTGATATATTAACAAATTTACTGCCAACAACTCCACTGCTAGTGATCAGAGCTGAACTATCAATTGGCAATTTTATGTCTTTGCTTATACACATATCGATTCGTGCTACGTAGGTAGCTTTGTCAAGTGATACACCAGTTATGCTTCCAACATCTACACCAGAGATCTTGACACTATCACCAACTCCTATACCGTTAGCGTTAGCAAAAAGACCATATATTTTATAGCAATCCTTATAGTTTTTCTTTATGTAAGATAGCTTATCAATAGCAAAGAAAATCAGAAAAATAGTAAAAATTAATACAAATAATCCAGCGGTTATTTCAAGTATATTTGACCTTCGCATCTTTAGTTATCAGGACTCCAGCTTTTATAGTAATTTTTCACTTTTTGGTTTGGATAGTATGCATCTTTTGTACCCGTTAAATTAGGAGTATGTTTTACTTTTCTTTTTTTATTATTAACTGGTACTACATTATCAGTATAGTGAAGCCATACATGCCACTGTGGAGGCACTGTTGTAGGCTCAGAAACACTGCTATACATAACCCACCTTTTTCCTTTACTTGATTCATAGTAAGAATTTCCATTTTCATCTCTTCCTACAAATTTATCTTCTCTTCGTAATAGGCGTTTTATTGCATTACAAATTTTAGATAACATAAGGGTATTAAAACAAAAAGTATTATATATACTAATACTTTAACGATATATTAACAACAATTTAATGCAATTACCAATCTTACAAGTTATTATCCCAATAATTGCATCAATGTTTTGCTTTCTTGCCAAGAAACACAAGGTATCTTGGTTTATTTCTTTTATTGCAACAACAATCACTCTTATCATTTCATCAATACTACTCATTAAAACATATAAAGGTGAAATTATAACTTATCACCTTGGAAATTGGGCTCCTCCGTATGGAATAGAGTTAAGAATCGACGTGTTAAATTCCTTAATTCTAACCCTAGTGAATTTTATAGCGCTGATTAGTGTGCTTTATAGCTTTTATATTAACGAAAAAGAGATTAGCAAAAACAAAATCACTGGTTTTTACTCTCTATTTCTACTGTGCTTAAGCGGACTGCTCGGGATTCTAGTAACAAACGACATATTTAACCTTTACGTTTTCTTGGAAATTTCATCTCTTTCTTCTTATGTATTAGTTTCAATGGGAAGGGATAAAAAAGCCTTGGTTGCAGCATTTGAATATCTAATTAGTGGAACAATAGGCGCAACATTTTATTTATTTGGCATCGGGCTCTTGTATTCAATGACTGGAACGCTCAATATGTCTGACATGGCTGAAAGAATAGTTCCATTATACGATAACAACATCATAAAACTTGGCACGTTGTTCATTTTTGTTGGTCTCTCAATCAAAATGGCACTGTTTCCATTAAGCAGGTGGCTGGTTAATGCATATAGTGAGGCGCCAAGTTTCATTAGCATATTCTTTTCAGGCACAGTGACAAAAGTGATGATATATGTTTTCATCAGAATCTTTTATACTGTTTTTCATCAAAATTTTTTCTTGTTTAAGCCGCTACTGGACAATGTGATAATTATCCTCGCACTTTGCGCTACTGTATTTGGGTCGATATTTGCAATAACCGCAAAAGACATAAAAAGACTGCTTGCTCACTCTAGTATTAGCCAAATTGGTTATATAATTTTAGCACTGAGTTTTAACTCAAAAACAGGTGTATTTGCAGCAATTCTTCACATAGTAAACCACAGCATAATAAAAACATCTTTATTTATGGCTGCAGGATGTATTTCTTACAAATTTGATACAACAAAAATAGAGAATTTATCGGGACTCAAGAAATCAATGCCTTATACAGCACTTGCGTTCACTCTACTCAGTTTAGCATTAATCGGTGTGCCTTTAACAAATGGCTTTGTAAGCAAGTGGTATATAATGAAAGCAATTATCGAATCGCGCGCGTGGATTTCCCTGATAGCTTTTGCTGCCGGTTCTTTTCTTGCACTAATATACATGTGGAAGATGGTAGAGAAAATGTATTTTGAAAATGATGCAACGTCGCGCACTAGAATGACACTAGGCAAAATTAATGATGTGCCATTTCCTATGCTTTTCTGTCTATTGTTTATGGCAGCTTTAACAGTAGTAACTGGAATATATAGCACTCCAATTCGGTTAGTAGTTGAGAAGTTGGTTTTTTGATTTTTATCTTTGTTTCATATTTTACTATACTTTAAGGTTATAAGGTCTTTATTGTGGGTAGGCTGAAGAAGATTCATTGGTTATTAGTCATTAACGTGATAGCGCTGTTTTGCGTTGGCATTGTTGTTCAATACTCTTCTGCTGGAGGAAAGTGGGTGCCATTTGCGATTCACCAACTGATCATATTCTCCTTCTTTTTCCTACTCGCTATAGCTATGTCATTCATAGAGCTAGATTTTTCTTTGAAGTACGCCTACTTTTTTTATATAGCAGCAGCGATTTCACTATTAGCAGTAAATTTTTTTGGCTCACACATAATGGGTGCAACAAGGTGGATAAGAATTGGATCAATTAGTTTGCAACCATCAGAATTTGCAAAAGTAGGCTTAATACTTGCGCTTGCTCGCTATTTTGATAAGCAGAGTGTGTATAAAATGATGGAATTTAAAAGATTGCTTAAGGCACTTATAATTATTTTCTTACCCGTGTTCTTGGTGTTAAAGCAACCTAATTTAGGCACAGCTATGATAATGTTATTTATAGGGATATCAATTATATTCACAACAATAATAAAAAGATCTCATTCAGTAATATGTGGAACTCTTGGCATTTTTGCAGTACCGGCTATTTGGCCTTTTTTACGTCCTTATCACAAGCAAAGGATATTGTCATTTTTGGATTCATCAGTGAATCCACTTGGAATAGGTTATAATGCGCAGCAATCTCAAATAGCTATTGGCTCAGGAGGTTTGCTTGGTAAGGGCTTTGTTAACGGAAGTCAAACTCAACTTGGATTTTTGCCGGAGAAACGTACAGATTTTGCTTTTGCAGTGCTGAGTGAGGAATGGGGATTTTTAGGTAGCATGACTTTAATTTTACTCTATACTACATTGCTTGCTATAATGCTCTCTATTGCTTATAGGTCAAAAAATTATTTTTCTAAGTCGGTATCTATCGGCATTTTTGCCTTTTTTAGTGCTCATTTCTTTATAAACATCGGAATGACAATGGGCCTCTTACCTGTAATAGGCGACCCATTGCCATTTCTGTCCTATGGAGGAAGTACAACTGCTGCAAGCTTAATATGTATAGGGCTATTGCTAGCAATAAAAGCAGATGAACAACAAAATACTTGTATTTTACCTATGCTAAAGTAAAATTTAACTTTACTTAATAGTTTTTATGCTAGATGAAATGCGTGAGGAGTGTGGAGTATTTGGCATAAGTTGCAACCAAAGTGCTGCTTTTAACTCTATACTTGCTCTCCACGCTTTGCAGCATAGAGGTCAAGAGTCTTTTGGTGCAGTAACCAGTAACAACGATAAGCTGCACTCTTATCACTTTCAAGGTCAAGTGAGCAGCGTATTTGATGATATAGATGAAATAAAGAAATCCTTACCTGGAGATTGTGCAATAGGTCATGTTCGATACTCAACAAGTGGTAATAAGTTTGGAGTGCAGCCCATGCTTGGCAAAAGTGGCAAATTTGGGGATTGTGCCATAGCACATAATGGTAATTTAATTAATATTTCTCCAATACGCGAACAATTAATTAAACAAGAGTGCGTTTTTCAGTCAGATATTGATACAGAAGTAGTAGTGCATCTGACAGCAAGCGGTGAAAAAGATAGCTTCTTAGAGAGTTTTATATATGCATTAAAGCAAATACAAGGTGCTTATTCTTTTGTGGCAATCAATCAAGAAGTAGTTATTGGAGTACGTGATCCGTCTGGAATCAGGCCTCTTGTTTTAGGGAAGTTAAACGGTTCTTATGTTCTTGCATCTGAAACTTGTGCTCTTGATATAGTAAATGCAGAGTTTGTTAGAGAAATAGAACCAGGTGAGTTAGTCACCATTGATCGAAATGGTAATCTAGCTTCAGCATTTCCTTTCCCACAGCAAAAATCAAGTTTTTGTATTTTTGAATACGTTTATTTTTCAAGACCAGACAGCATAATGGAGAATAGGTCCATATATGATATAAGAAAAGAAATAGGAAGAATACTTGCAGAAGAGAGCCCACCAAAAAACAATATGGATATGGTTGTACCAATACCTGATTCTGGAATACCTGCAGCTATTGGATATGCAAAGCATTCAGGGTTACCTATGGAACTGGGGATAATTCGTAATCATTACATAGGAAGAACTTTTATACAACCAACCGCTGAAGTACGTAAAGTTAGAATAAAATTAAAATTCAATGCTAATAAGCACATTTTGAAAGGTAAAAACATAATTTTAATAGATGATAGTATAGTGCGTGGTAGTACGTTAACAAATATAATAGTTATGTTAAAGGATGCAGGAGTAAAAGAGATTCACCTCAAAATTTCAAGCCCACCAATTAAGCATTCTTGTTTTTATGGAATAGATACGCCAGAGTGCAAAGATTTAATTGCTGCAAATAAATCTGTAGAGGAAATTAAGGAAGTTATAGGAGTAGATAGCCTAGCCTTCTTGAGTATTGATGGACTATATCAGGCTGTTAAAGCAGAAAAGCGTAACAATGCTACGCCACAATATTGTGATGCTTGTTTCACTGGTGATTATCCGATTGGCAAATAATCTACGTAAGATCACTGGAGCTCAGATCTTAAACCGCCAAAATTTCTCTTGGCCTTTACTAATTCCGATTCTCGGGGTGCAAATATAATCTGGTTTGAGGTGAGATTCATAAACACAAAATTTGTGGCTTATAGTAAGGTCCTGTTTGTTATGTTCTTTTGTAATATTTAATCTTTTACACAATATTCCTGGCCCACCTAAATTTGCTTCAAGCGGTTCAATGAGCTTTAATCCCCGTATTAACACTGCTGCTGGGAACCCTTCTGCTTCTGTTACAATATTTAAACAGTAATACATCCCATATATAAAGTACACATATGAAAACCCCGGCATACCAAACATTACTGAGGTTCGGTTAGTATAACCCTTAGCTGCATGACAAGCTGGGTCACTCATTCCTATATAGGCTTCAACTTCGGTTATTATTCCACTAAAGTTAGAAAATTTGAGGACTTTTCCCAATAACTCTCCAGCTACAGTTAAGGTCGGCCGCTCGTAGAAATTTCTTGGTAGTATTATGTTGCTCATTATAAGAGTATAAGTTACTTGCAGGTGCAAGCAACTTATACTAATTATTACTTTTGTTTTTTCTTACTTACTCATTTGAGCAGCAGGAACTTGATGCTTTTGTGTTGTACTCTCTGTTACATCTGTTGAAAGCTGCTCCAAAAATTTTACTTCTTCAGAGCTTTGTTGTAATTGTGTTTGTGGCAATTGTGATGCTAATGCTTCATGTAAAGGCTTTGCTTCATATTGCCTTCCTATTTTTACCTCTTTATTCGCACGTAGCTGTTCTTCAGTAACACCATTACTCTCAAGAAGTTCTACAGAACCATTATCATGAATATTAATTTTAATATTACATTCTTTTCCTTGAGCATTCCACTTTAAAGTCATTTGATATGACCCATTAGCTACTTCATAAATCCTTGTTCCATGTTCATCAATTTGGCAACGTAACCCCCTTGTTTTTTGGTCAGGTAGTAGCAACGTAACTGTCTTTACATCGTACTTTTTGCACATATTACCACTTAGAATATCATGCAAGTTTACTTCTTTTGTATAATCGTTCAGCACAACTCTTATGACAGGCTTAACACTGTTATCTATATTTTTAGTTTCTCTTAATTTTATAAGCTTTGCATCAATATTTTTAGATATCTCTTCTTCAATTTGTTTAGCAGCTTTGCCTACAATTTCCCGACCATGATATTTGGTCTCCTCAGCAGTATATCTATACATACCATCGCTATTCTTATGAACATGAGGTTCCACTATTACTTTATTAGTAATATTAGTAGAAGGGTTGTTCTGATCTACAAAGAACTTCTTCCATGTTTCTTCATCATCAAGAGTGACGTACCTACGTTTATCCTCATTCGGTGTTGACCCAGATACGTTTTGAGTATCCAAAACTGCAGAAGGACTGATATTTAGATTAGAAGAAGTTTCAATTAAAGATACAGTTTCAGTGCTATTAGTTAACATATATGCCTCCATTATTCTTAATATATAAATGTTAGCATATAGATACCACGCCAATTAGTCAATATAAATTATGATGTTTAATGTTGAAAGCTCAAATACTCCTTTGCTTGATCGGTTAGAACGCGCCCTCTTGGTGTGCGCTTTACAAAACTAATTTTGATTAAATAAGGTTCTACTGTTTCTTCAATATTGCCAACATCTTCGGATAGCGCAATAGATATGGTGTCAATTCCAACAGGGCCTGAAGTGTTGAATAAAAATCTTAGATAATGCATATCAAGTTTATTGAGTCCCATTTTGTCTACACCCACTTTTAGCAATACAGAATCAGCGACTTCATAAGTAATTTTTTTATCATCTTTCACTTCAACAAAATCCCTTATTCTTCTGAGTAACCTCAAAGCAATTCTTGGAGAGCCGCGCGCACGGCAGGCAATTTCCCGTGCAGCACCCTCTTCAATTTCAGCAGAAAGAACTCTTGCGCCTCTTTTTATAATATCGACTAGCTCCTCAAAAGAATAAAACTCAAGATGCAAAGGAATGCCAAAACGATCTCTGAGTGGGGCAGAAAGTAATCCAAGCCGTGTAGTTGCTCCAATTAGCGTAAATGGTGGTAGATCTATCCTTAAAGTGCGAGTAGATGGACCTTCACCTACTAATATGTCCAAGCAAAAATCTTCCATAGCAGTATATAAAACTTCTTCGATGCTGCGATTTAATCTATGGATTTCGTCGATAAATAGAACATCTTTTGCATTTAAAGTGGTAAGCACTGCAGCCAAGTCCCCAGCTTTACTAAGTAAAGGACCAGAAGTTGCGCGAAAGCTAACTCTTAATTCTTTAGAAACAATTTGTGCTAAAGTTGTTTTGCCAAGCCCTGGAGGACCGTACAATAAGACGTGATCTAAAGCTTCAGTTCTCGTCTGTGCAGCGTTTATAAACACTTTTAAATTTTGTATTAAGTCTTTTTGCCCGACAAAATCATCAAGTTGCTCAGGCCTGATGTTAATATTGCGCACATCTTCAGTATATTCTTTACCGCACGATATTGATTTCATAATGTTAAGAGCTCCTTAAGCGCCATGCGAATAATATCCTTAGTGTCCAGGTTTGACGATTCGTCTTGTATTTTTTTTATCGTATCATAAGCTTTCATTTTTTCATACCCAAGATTGATCAATGCTGAAAGGGCATCTTCATTAATTGGATTAAAGTTATTGTTATTTATTTCTAGTTTACTTACTTTGCCCCTCAATTCAGTGATGATTCGATTTATGAGTTTCAAGCCAAGTCCACTCATCTTGAGTGTTACTTTATCTTCATTCATAATTGCCAAAAATAGCTGTTCTGGAGTTAATTTACTCAAAATTGACATTGCAGTTTTATAGCTAATACCGCTTACTTTAACTAGCAACCTCAAGCACTGCTGTTCTTCTTTGCTTATAAAACCATATAGCTGAGTAGTGTTTTCTCTGTTATTTGCATAGGTTTCGATAAGTAATTTGATTCTACTTCCAATTGCACAAGCACTTAAAGTTTTGGCTGAAAGATACACCATATAGCCAACATCATTCACATTCAGGATTATGTGATCGCTGCGCACTTCATCAACTATTCCACTTAGATTTCCTATCATTTTTAGTACTATATAGAGCCCAGTTTAAATACTCCTGGATCTTAGGTCAAGTAAACGAACATTATAATAGGGAAACGTGGCTAAAAAACCACTTGACACCCTTCGCCAGCCCTCTTATCATAAAATTGAAGCTATTTATTTATCTTCTCTGTACAGATTAAATGACAAAAAAACTCACGTATCTGGCGTCTCATGTTTAATTTTTTGCACTATGTGCACCTTATGTCTTTATAAAACTTCTACCTACATAAGCTGAAACGCGCTTATAAAGCGTTTAAAACATAAAAAAACGCCAACTTAAAAAATGGATAGTGAATAACTAGCTACCCTAGGGTTTCTTTTGC
>CACPSE010000009.1:0-30425 GCA_902636535.1 uncultured Wolbachia sp.
ATTCTGTAATTGCTGGGTTTGCTGGAGCAACAGCTGATGCATTTACTCTCTTTGAAAGACTAGAATCTAAACTTGATAAGCACCCAGGACAATTAATGAGAGCATGTGTTGAACTTGCAAAAGACTGGAGAATGGATAAATATCTGAGGAAATTAGAGGCTATGATGATCGTTGCAGATAAATCTATTTCATTAGTAATTACGGGAACAGGTGATGTTCTTGAACCTGAAGATGGAATCGCCGCTATTGGCTCTGGGGGAAATTTTGCTCTATCTGCAGCAAGAGCTTTAATTGATATTAAAGGAATATCAATAGAGGAGATTGCGAAAAAGGCTATGAAGGTAGCTGCCGATATATGTGTTTATACAAATCACAATGTAATTATTGAAAAAATAGAGGAGTGATATGTCTTCCAAGCAAAAAACTTTATGCACTAATTTTCCCAATCAGCCTATAACCCTTTCAGAAGGGCAGTCTTGTAGTAGTGACGCCTACGATGAAAAAAATGACCTCTATAAAGATACTAAGAGTGGTTTTGATTCAAATGAAAGCGATGTTCAAGTTAATGACAGTACTCAAGTTTTGTTAGATGACCTGCCACCACAGAAGATAGTTAAAGAATTGGATAGATTCATAATCGGACAGGATGATGCAAAGCGTGCTGTTGCTATTGCGCTCAGAAATCGTTGGCGTCGCAATCAGGTCCCATTTCCATTGCGTGATGAAATCATACCTAAGAATATATTGATGATTGGTCATACAGGAGTTGGTAAAACTGAAATAGCTCGCCGCTTAGCAAAACTTGCCGGTGCACCGTTCATAAAAATTGAGGCAACGAAGTTTACTGAAATAGGATACGTTGGACGTGATGTTGATTCGATAATACGCGATTTAGTTGATGCAGCAATAGTTTTAGTTAAAGAGAAAGCCCATAAAGCCTTAGCTAAAAAGGCTTTAATTTTAGCTGAGAAAACAATAGTAAACTCTATGGTAGGCGAAGGTGCAACCGAAGAGAGTAAAAAAAATTTTAGAGAAAGGTTGAGGAATAAAGAGTTTGAGGACGGAGAAGTTTCTATTAACGTCAGAGAGAGCAAGAGTATGTTACCTACTTTCGATATACCAGGCATGCCAGGTGGGCAAGTTGGTGTGATGAATGTAACAGAAATAATGGGCAAGATGTTTAACGGGAGCAAAAAAACAAAAACTATTACGGTGAAGGTAAAAGAAGCGCGTGAAATATTAATTAATGAAGAAAGTGAAAGGCTAATGGATGAAGATAAGATAATCAAAGAAGCCATTGATCTTGTTAGTAATGACGGTATAGTATTTTTGGATGAAATAGACAAAATTGCAGCGCGTACAGAAGTAAAAGGTGAAGTAAACAGAGAAGGAGTGCAACGCGATCTGTTACCATTACTTGAAGGAACAACTGTTACAACTAAGTATGGCCATGTAAAAACAGACTATATATTATTTATTGCATCTGGTGCTTTTCATCAGTCTAAACCATCTGACCTCTTACCGGAATTGCAGGGCAGATTACCGATCAGGGTAGAACTTAAGGCACTTACTCAAGAAGATTTAATAAGAATATTAAAGGAACCAGAATCTAGTTTGTTAAAGCAGTACATAGCTTTAATGAAAACAGAAAATGTGACACTTGAGTTCACTGATGATGGTATAAAAACCATAGCTGAAATAGCGTTTACAGTTAATAGGCAAGTGGAAAATATAGGCGCAAGAAGGCTTCACACTGTCATGGAGAAGCTTTTAGATGAAATAAGATTCATTGCTTCTGAGAAAAATAGCGAAAAATTCATTATAGACAGCAAGTATGTAAAAGATAAACTTGAGTCAATTTCGAAGCAGTTGGATTTATCTAAGTTTATACTTTAGAAAAAACGAGAGTAATCGTTCACGGATCTTCCTCTTATTTCTGTGAACGGTATGCTATAGTGTTTTTAAAACCAAACGATAAATCTTGTCATTGAAAATGTTCTAGATCTCAGTGTTAGCTGCTGCTTGGATGACTCCCTCCTTATATGTTGAAATTAAGTTTTTATGAGTACTAAGAAGTAGTAATATAAAGATGTATAGAGAAGAAGAACCGTCGCCCTCCTGTGGAGATTGCTCTCAAACTACAATGTTTGTACAGCTGTATGTTGGAGCACTTGAATGATATCATTTGTTGTGCTTAACAAAAGCAAATGTTCGTACGATTGTGTATCACACTCTAAAGTCCTGGCTGTTGGCTTGCACCGTTACAGACAACAACTTCGTAGAGCTTGTTTGATGCATGTACCAACTCTAGCTATCAACAAGGTCTTTATTCTTATCTACCAACTCAAGTTGTGATACTCTTCGTTCAGCTCAAATAGAGTATGAAAAGAGTATCACTTTACATACATTAAGAAGAAAAACCTAACCAGCTCAGCATTCTTACTTTTGATGTATTTTGAACTGCTAGAGATGTATCAGGCAACTCTTCCTTATCTGGTACATCTTTCTTATCTACAAATTCGAAATCATCTTTTTCAGAAAACAACTCATTTGTTATTTTTGCAAGCACCATAAAATCTTCTTTTCTAGGGTAGTTGAAAAAAGCTGGACAATGTCCATCACGTTCAAGATTTTTATAATCATGAACAGATCCAATGAAATCAGATATTCTTTTTTCTAATTTTTTCAAGTTTTCCACTAATTGCTTTTCCCCTGGTAACATTATGACGCACTCCTTGTGCTTTAACACCTCTTCTTCTGATATATTACCGGAGTCATTAATAAACTCACGTGTTATTTGCTCTAGCTTTATTAAGTCTATTTCTGCCTCGTCTGAACACAAAGCTGGATATTGTCCATCATGTATAAGCTGATTATATTCATCAGAACGTTTAATAAACTTGTGTATTATCTCTTTTAATTTTTGTAGACCACTTATATTCATATTATGCATATTTACCTACTATATTTATTAATCTACTAGTATATCATATAATAATCTAATTGCTTCTTAAAAACTTTAGATTTGCTTTTAAGTTTATGTTGGAGTGAGTGTATGAAACCTTTAAAATATGCAATAGCGACTTATGTTAATCGATATTTTCGTTCAAACTTAAATCTTACCAGAGAGTTATGGTTTTAAAAGAGACTTAGTGTTAAATTTCTAATAGATTACTTATAAAAATAAATCTTATGGAAAGCAGAGCTAAGGCTTGGTTCATTTGGCTGATTAGTAACTTGGTTGTTATATTCAGCAACATGCAGATAATTTATACCTTTATAAGTGTAAATCTTGAAAAGGAACTTGGACTTACAATCGCGCAAGTTGCACTGGCTAATTCAGCATATACTTGGACTTTCGCCATCTTACAATTTTTTAGTGGAGCAACGTTTAATGTTTTTTCCAGTAAAAAAATTTATTTTTTCTCATTATCAACTATGATCTTGGGGCTTTTTGTCCTTATTAATAGTGACAATTTCTCCCATTTGATTTTGTCTCAAGTGTTGATTGCAACTGGAGCATCATTTGGTTTTATTGGTGCTGCTCACACAAGTAGCATATGTTTTTCCGCTGCCCAATTTGGACTAATGTTTTCACTAGTGCAGACAATTTCAAGCCTTTCTGCTTTGGTGATTCAAATGTTGTTTTCTAGCTTGCTTGCCGAAGGTGCAGATTGGAAGAATCTGATTGTATGCATAATACTATTTGGTGTGTTGATATTTGTACTTACGCTTTTTTGTCCAAACACACTTCCAGAAAGCAGTTCAGAAGAATGCACAATAAAAAGCTCTATAAGAACAGTAATGTGCTCTGTACTCACAGTGCTGAAATTAAAAGATATCTGGATAACCTCAATAGTGGGTGCTATTACTTTTGGAACATTTTTAGCACTGAATACCTTGTGGGCTCCAAGGTTACTAAGCAACTCAGAACTCGGTGCAGTGGAGTCAGGTGTAGCAACCGCAATACTATGGCTTGGTCTTGCAGTTGGTGCTCCAATTGCAGATCGAATCTCAACCCTATTTAAAAATAGAAGGCATGTAATCTCTGCTTTTGCTCTGTTACAAGGTATTTCAATGATTATTTTGTTGTGCAGCCATTTAACAGCCCACGTTGTGTACTTTTGTATGTTAATATTCGGGTTTTTTGCGGGAGGACATATGCTTAATTTTACTGTCGGCAGCGAGATTGTGAAACGAAAATACATTAGCACATCATCATCCATTATCAATGGGTTTATGTTTATTGGCAGTGGAGTTATAGTGTCAATGTTAGCACTTCTTGCAGATTATCAAATGGCGCTTTTTGCAATATTTGCGATATTGATAGCTGCCGGTATTTTAAATTATGCAACAAAAGAGACATACTCTAAAAAATAAAGTAGCTGAATCTCGAGTCGATTGCTATATTATATTTACGTATTGTAATATTTATCAATAATGGATCACGTTACAACAAAAGACACAACAGTAACTAAGGCAACGATAGCTGGAAATATAAACCAAGAAATAGGATTATCAAAGGAAGACTCTGTTTCGATAATAGATGATATATTGGACGAAATAAAGACAAGCTTGGCAAAGGATGGAATGGTGAAAATATCATCATTTGGAACATTCTTGGTCAAAAAAAAGAAGGAAAGGCCAGGAAATATACCAAATACATCAGAGAAAGTGGTGATTCAAGCAAGAAACTCAGTTTCTTTCAGACCTTCAAAAACTATAAAAAAATCAATAAACAATCAATGAATAAGGTAAAATTATTTTACACAATTGGGGAAGTAGCTGAAGAGCTACGTTTGGAACAGCATGTTTTAAGATTTTGGGAAGGTCAGTTTCATCAAATTAAGCCTGCAAAGCGTAAAGGAAGAAGGCTATATGATCGTAAGTGTATAGAGGCCATAAAGAAAGTGAAATACATGTTATATGATAAAGGATATACAATAAAAGGAGTGCAAAAGGAATTTGGTAGTGATATAAAAATCACAAAGGATTTGTTGCAAGAACTTACCGATTTAAGAGACTATTTAACTAGTAAAATAAATAATGAGGAAAGTAACGAACAAACATGAAACACTATAGGTTTTGTGAAAATTTGTATATCTAGAATGTGGCATATAGCCTCGTTTTTTATGTTATCGGCAATATTGGTAAGCTGTGGCCTGCAAAAACCTTCACCTGTGCTGCTTAAAGGCGAAGAATTTTACGGAAAAAGAGATCTGGAATATACAAGAGAGTACCATTTAATTAGGGAAGATGTTGATCTTTCAATAAAAAAAGAAAATAGAAAAGCCATCATAAATAGGATATACAGAGATAACAATAATGCACAAAACGTAGAGGTAAATTGTAAATTTGTAATGCCAGTTAAAGGTACAGCTACCTCTTCTGATGAAACGTGTAAGGATGGCATAAAAATTGCTGCTCAAAATGGAACGAATGTAGTTGCCTCTGCGCCCGGCAAAGTGGTATATGTAGGCAAAGGGCTGAGATGGTATGGGAATTTAATTATAGTGGAACACAAAGATAATTACATGACTGTGTACTCCTATTTAAAAAACATACATGTTGAAATTGGCGATAAAGTAAAGCAAGGTCAAGTAATTGGATCTGCAGGTAAATCAAGCACACAAGATAAAGATCCACAGATGTGTTTCACAATACGACATAATGGCCAAGCGGTTGATCCTTTGATGCATATGAACTGTAATTGAATTTGGATTTATATGAAATATGATTTTAAAAGTGTTGAAAAATTTTATCAAGATAAATGGGATTTTTCTGTAAGCAAGAGTGGTAAACAAGAAAAGTGTTACGTGTTGGAAATGTTTCCATATCCATCTGGTAAAATTCATATGGGACACTTACGTAACTATGCAATAGGGGATGTGATAGCGCGTTACAAGAGAGCTAATGGATTTGAGGTTTTGCATCCAATTGGCTGGGATGCGTTTGGATTACCAGCTGAGAATGCAGCAAGGGACAACAATATTAGCCCCGAAACATGGACAAAAGAGAATATAGATAATATGCGTACACAGTTGAAATCTATAGGTCTTTCTTATAATTGGGAGCGTGAACTCTCCACATGTGAGCCTGATTATTACAAACACGAACAAAAATTTTTCCTGGATTTTTTAAAGCATGGGCTTGCCTATCGAAAAGAATCATGGGTTAACTGGGATCCAGTGGACCAAACAGTGCTTGCAAATGAACAGGCGGTTGATGGAAAAGGATGGCGATCAGGTGCAGTTGTTGAAAAACGTAAGTTGTCCCAATGGTTTTTAAAGATTACTGATTTCGCTGAAGATTTACTCAAGTGCCTGCAAAGTTTGAAAAATTGGCCAGAAAAAGTCAAAACAATGCAGGAGCGTTGGATAGGAAAATCTGAAGGAGCAACTATAGAGTTTGAAGTAGTTGGCCTGAATAAGAAATTAAAAGTTTTTACAACTTATCCTCATACTTTGTTTGGGGCTTCTTTTTGTGCAGTGGCAGCAGAGCATCCTATTGTGCAGGATTTAAAGAATGGTTCTTCTGTTGTCATCCCAGTGCTTGACACTGGGATCCAAGAAATAAAATCGAAAAGAGAGAACGATGAAAAAATAGGAGTTTACACCGGATTAAACGTCAAACATCCATTTCTTGATAAGGAATTGCCGCTTTACATAGCGAATTTTGTGTTGATGGAATATGGAGAAGGCGCGATTTTTGGTTGCCCTGCACACGATCAGCGTGATTTTGAATTTGCGCAGAGGTACAATTTGCCGATTATTCCCGTTATTTCTTCAGCCCACTTAGGTGTCATTCCAGCGCGTGACCAGAATTCTTACAATGGATCCCAGTGTCAAGCTACTCAGATGACAAAGGAGGCGTATACTGGTGATGGGGTAATGTTTAACTCCGAATTCTTAAACGGATTAATGGTTAGTGAAGCAAAGGAAGTAATTATTAAAAAGCTCAAAGAAAAAGGGATAGGTAAGAAAACAATAAACCATCGTTTGCACGATTGGGGGATTTCAAGGCAGCGTTATTGGGGATGCCCTATACCTATCATATATTGCAAAGATTGCGGAACTGTTCCAGTGCCAGAAAAAGACCTTCCTGTAGTTCTACCAATAGATGTAGAATTTACAAGTGGTGGCAATCCGCTGGATAAGCACCCAACTTGGAAATTTGTTGATTGTCCAAAGTGCGGAAAGCAAGCAGAGCGTGAAACTGATACATTCGACACCTTTTTTGAATCTTCCTGGTATTTTGCTGCATTCTGTAGTGGGGATAAATCAGTAAACAAAGATGCATGTAATCGTTTTATGCCTGTTGATTATTATATAGGAGGGATAGAACATGCAATTCTGCATTTGCTTTATTCAAGATTTTTCTGCCGTGCTTTAACCAAATGTGGCTATTTTGATATTAAAGAGCCTTTCTCTACTTTAATCACTCAAGGAATGGTCTGCCATGCAACTTATAAAGACGAAAATGGTAAGTGGCTATTTCCCGCAGAAGCAAAAGAGTTGATTGCACAAGGAGCTAAGGTTCAAATTGGAAAAGTCGAGAAAATGAGCAAGTCGAAAAAGAACACAGTTGATCCAAATTTTATCATAGAAAAGTATGGTGCTGATACTGCTCGCTTGTTTGTGTTGTCCGACACTCCTCCGGAGAAAGATATGGAATGGTCCGATGATGGCGTGGAAGGTTGTTCTCGTTATGTAAATAAATTGTGGCGTATGGTCATGCAGCTAAGACCTGTAAATATACACTATGATAATGAAAGTGTTACGGGTGGACTTCTAGAGTACAGAAAAAAAATTCATAAACTCTTACACGGACTTACAGATGACTTGGAAAACTGCAGATTAAACTGTGTAGTGGCAAAATTTCGTGAGATGACGAATTTAATAGCTGAAATAGACGTAAAAACTGGAAAATCTCTTATTGATGAAGGTATATGTATATTAATCAGAGTAATCGAACCATTCATACCACATCTAGCTGAAAGCCTATGGCAAGGAATAGGAGGTCAACCTTGGCCAAAAGCTGATGAATCATTATTAGTTGACGATACGGTAACTATAGCAGTGCAAATCAATGGAAAATTACGTACAACAATCAAGGTGGCAATTAACTTACCTCAAGAAGAATTGAAGAAAATAGCGATAGACTCTGTGTCCAGTAAGATCGATCAAAGCAAAGTTCGCACTGTATATGCTGTACCAAATAAGATAGTAAATATAGTTATATAAAAAATCCGTAGCGCATCTTTGACTTCATGGTTATACTCTTTTTAACATGCGATTATATCTTTTTTAATATAAAGGATATATACTTATGCATTATATATTTTTTTGTATGAGGAGTTATATGAAAATGAAAAGATTATGTGCTTTAGCTGTGTTGCTCACTTCATCTCTAGCAGGTACAGCTAATAATAGTGCAAGTAAGTCAGAAGATCAGTACTATGCAGGTTTAAACTTTGGTGCTGGATGGGGTGGTGGCTTAAAAATAAAACCTAGCGTTGTTTTTGGTTATCATCATGACAAAAACTCTAAGTTTGAACTTGAGGTTCTCACTGACATAAGTGATATGTTTGGTAAAGAAGAAAAGAAAATGGGGGCTAGCTTATTAGCAAATTACCGTTATTCCCCCGACCTTGATATTGATCCCGTTAAGCTATATGTCAGCGGAGGTTTAGGAGGATACCTACAAGTAATACCTTTTGGCTTTGGTAACAGTGGTACAAGTGAACCTGCAAGCAAAGATATTGAAGCTGCTGGAGCTGCTGAAGAGAAGGCATCTGTAGTAGATAAAATACTGGGTTCTATTTCCTATAAACTAAAGGTCGGTGTTGATTATGAAATTGCTCCACAGATAGTTGGTACAGTTGGTATTACCGCAGGCGGGCAACTAAGTGGCTTTAAACCACCAGTACAAATACCGGACGCGATTCTAGAAGTAGGAATACGTTATAATTTTTAATGCTGCTACTTAGTTCATAAAGGTAGAGGCAATGTTGAGGATGAAATAAACAGCATTAAAAAAATCCGGAAACATATGAGATACTTTTCGAATATGGTTTTGAACGCTAACTATAGATTAGAAGAATAATAAGAGAGAGGGTGAACTCCAGTATTTTAACAAGAAATAGGGTACCTAATGAATAAAAAGATGATAGAATTGTTTTGTAGACGATTATTGTAACGAAAATTTTGTAAACAGGCTATTGTCTAATGGGGAAAAATCTACGTAACCAGACTGCATTCTGTGATTTTTAGCAAAACACGATCTTTCATTTGAGCTTTCTTCAATTTAAAATAAATACAGAAAGTTGCTGCCTAGCTATCTTCAAAAATATGGTTGAATAATTGTGTGTATAATTATTAATGTTTTCCAAGCATTTTGGCCATCAAAATTTCTCGATCCTCGCAATGATTTGTGTTTCAAAAAAATCTTTGGAACGGGAAAAAACAAGAATATCCTTATCCACTTTTTGAACGATATTTTAGGGTTCTCTAATTGCACATAAGTCAACAATAATTTTCACACAAATCAAAACAGCATATCTTCTCCATAATCCTTGGTAATTTTACATAAGTTAAAAGTAGCATATGGTTCTCTCCGCGGTCTGAGATGACAATAAATTTGTCAAGCCGCATTATACTTCTTAGGCGGAAGTGGACGGCAACATGTTTACCACGAAGTCTAAACTATTACAACTACCTGAAGCAATTGGAGCTTCTCGAGTTGCGAAAAATATTTTGAAATCTGAAAGAATGATGTGGAAATTTTTAGATGACCCAGAAAATATTCCGCTGACAAATAACCACGCTGAACGGCAAATTCGGCATTATGTCGTTTATCGCAAAAATTCATATTTTACCCAATCAAAGCGGGGAACTTAAACGGATAATTTCGTTATACTTAACATGGAAACAAAGGGCCTTTTCACAATCTCCTATCTATTGTTTCTTAAACCACTCTGCTGAACGGATACAACTTAAGCCTCTATAAAACCACTAATTTACTTATAAGCTTAAAGACTTCACTAGCTCTTTTACTGCATTTACAGATCTATTAAACATTTCTTGTTCACTATCATTCATTTTAACTTCTAGGATCTTTTCAATTCCGTTTTTTCCAATAATTACAGGAACACCAATAAACAAATCTTTTACACCATATTCACCATTAAGGTAAGCAGCACATGGTAATATATGCCTTTTATCTTTTAAATATGACTCTAACATGCATATAGCTGAAGACGCAGGAGCGTAGTATGCAGATCCAGACTTAAGCAGATCAACTATTTCTTTACCGCCATTGCGAGGGCGCTTCACTATTTCATCAACTTTTTTCTGCGTAATGAGACCCATATCGATAATTTGAGTAAGTGGAATGCCAGCAACAGAGGCACAGTGAATGAGTGGTACCATAGTGTCGCCATGTCCACCGAGCACAAAAGCAGACACATCTTTAACTGAAATATTTAGTTCACTTGCAAGAAAATAACGAAAACGGGCAGAATCAAGCCCTCCTGCCATTCCAACAACCATATTAGCTGGAAGGTTTGAAAATTTATGCACCACTGAAACCATGGTATCCAAAGGGTTGGTAACCACTATTACAAACGCGTTTGGAGAATATTTTTTAATATTTTCACCAACCTCTTTCATTACTTGAGCATTGGTTTGCAGGAGGTCATCTCTGCTCATTCCTGGTTTTCTAGCAATACCTGCTGTTATGATGATTGCATCAGAATTTTCTATATCTTTGTATTGATTAGTTCCAGTTAAACCAGAATTAAATCCATCAATAGGGGATGACTCTGCAATGTCGAGTGCCTTACCTTGTGGAATGCCTTCGCTGATATCAAGTAAAACAACATCACCAAGCTCCCTTAGTACAATCATATGGGTGAGAGTTCCACCGATATTTCCTGCACCGATCAAAGATATTTTTTTTCTTTGTACTGTCATTTTCTACTCCTTTGTATTTACTTTTATGGTTTCGCCTTCCCAAGGCGATAGGCTATCAAACATACGAAAATCTTGTGGTAAATCTATAGGATTATATACAACTTTTTTTGCTGCTATATCATTCCTTACTTCCTCATAACCAGTAAGAGGGAAATCTTTTAACATTGGATGACCTTTGAATCCATAGTCTGTTAGAATCCTACGCAAATCAGGGTGATCCGAGAATTCTATTCCATACATATCAAACACTTCACGCTCAAACCACGAAGCTGTACTAAATATCTTCGCTACACTTGGAAGCATGTCGCCTTCACATAACTGAAGCTTTATATGTACTCTAATATTATGCACAATGCTGAGCAGATTGTATATTAGCTCGAAACGCTTCTCTCTATTTGGATAGTCAATTCCAAAAATATCAATTAATGATTCAAACCTGAATTCTTCATCATCACGTAGAAAGAGTAAGTGCTTTTCAATATCTCCTAAAGCTGAATATATTACAATAGTACCGTCGTCTTTCTGAATACACTTGCATTTAAGCTTTTTTTGTATATATTTTCCAGTTTTATCCATGCTTTATATTTTGAGTTCGTTTTATTTTATTTTGTAGGCATAACATTCCATATAGCAACGCCTCAGCAGTTGGTGGGCATCCTGGGACATACACGTCAACTGGCACAATTCTATCACAGCCTCGGACTACTGAATAAGAGTAATGGTAATAACCACCACCATTTGCACAACTTCCCATAGAAACAACATACTTTGGGTCTGCCATTTGATCATAAACCTTGCGCAATGCTGCTGCCATTTTATTAGTTAGTGTGCCAGCAACAATCATCACATCTGATTGACGTGGGCTTGCACGAAACATTATGCCATATCTATCAAGATCATAACGGCTGGATGCAGTATGCATCATCTCAACTGCGCAACATGCAAGACCAAATGTCATTGGCCACAATGAACCAGACCTTGCCCAATTCATTACATAATCTGTTAAATCACCAAATTTAGTGACAAGAAACCCTTCTTTTTTATAACGACCCCAGTCATCATTAGATAGAATTTGATTTGTCATAAACTACTCCCACTCTAATGCACCTTTACACCACTCATAGATAAAGCCTATAGTGAGTATTGCAAGAAATACCATCATAGACCAAAATCCACCATAGCTTATCTTAGATAAAGAAACAGCCCAAGGGAAAAGAAAAGCAATTTCTAAGTCAAATATTATAAATAATATTGAAACTAGGTAAAATTTAATGTCAAAATTTTTTCTTGCACTGGATAGTGGGTTGAAGCCACACTCATATGTGGAAAGTTTTTCACTATCTGGCTTACTCACTGCAAGAAACATAGGCAATATACCTAAAACAAAAGATACTACAATTGATACGCAGATAAAGATTACTATGGTTAAATATTCGCTCATTTAACAAAACATATAACACTATGAATTTACATGCTTTCCTAACTTTTTACCACCTAAAATATGCACATGAAAATGTGGTACAACCTGCTCTCCATTTTCACCGTAGTTAGTGACTAACCTATACCCTGTTTTTTCTAGATTATATTTATGTGCTATCTCTCTTACAGTTTTGAAGAAATTTGCTATCTCCTCTTCAGAAGCTTTTAGAATAAAATCATCGTATGAAATATATTGATTTTTGGGTATAGCTAAAATGTGAACTGGTGCATCAGGGTACTTATCGCGAAAAGCTAGTACATTTTCATTTTCATATACCTTCTCACAAGGCAACTCATCTCTTAATATTTGAGCAAAGATGTTATTGCTATCATAAACTTCATTGCTCATATTTTAAGAGCGACCTTTCCCTCTTCCTTCGTTTTTCTCTACATTAGGTGTAGATAGTGGTTTTATCGTTTCACCAGAAGCATTTTCAAGATTTAAAGAGCTTACAAGTTCCCTTGCTTTTACCATGTTCTGCTGTTCTTCCAAAAAAGAGGTTTCTATTTCATTTACCCTTTTTCCAGTAATAACTCCTGGTTGTAAGTAGTACATATCCCCAGGAACAGTTAAACTATGATGTCTTTCCTCTATTTTAACTTCATTCATAATACTCCCCTTATAACTCATAACTTTACCTCCTACTCCTTATATTTTCAGAACCCTGCTCAACTTTATTCTGCCAATTTGCAGTTTTCCTTAATAACTCTCCTTTACTACTATCTACAAATGTTTCAGCAGCTTCCAATACCTCGCTCCTATCACTAGCAGATAAAGCCAGAGTTTCTGAAGTCTGATTAGACTTCACAGCGTTTTCTAATGAGTGCTTTTGATTATCATATTCCTTATACAATTTTTCTGCAATACCATACAGCAATTTCAAGTCTGTGTGAACTTTAAATTCTCCACCAGTGATTTCTGCAAACTTCTTGAGGTCGCCTTCAACTTTATTAGCAATTCCTTTAAGAACAAGCTCTTTTATTTCTTTCTCGCTCTTGCCTTTATTATCAGGATTAGTTTTAATAGTGTTAGCTATTTCCTCAACGTTAATTTCAATTACAATTTTGTTTTCTTCTCTGAAAATAGTTACATTTGGCAGGTTTTTCTTTATTTGACCTAATTGTTCATCGTCCAAATAAGGTATATCTCCCGTAAGAGTCCTTGACGCTAAAAAAGTTACCTTTCCTGTCCCTTTCTTTTGCTCTATTATTTGTACGCCAAGATCCTTACTAGCTTGTGTGGTTTCTATAGGTGGATCATATTCTTTAGGTGGGCTGCCAATAATATAACGCCCACCATTTTTTATGTCGTGCCGCATTTCATCCCAAGACTTAAACCAATTCTTTGGCCATATAGGGTATACTGCACCCTTGGCTAGGACTTTTACACCTCTACCCAGAAAACTTCCTACTCCCGAAGCTGCATTACCAACTTTAGCTAGTATAGAAGTAGATTCTTCATTTTGGTCGTTTTTTGGCATACATACCTCCAAGTTACTTTCTACAACTAAATACATTTTAATTATAGACGAAAAAATTTAAACTTCTATATCCATTATAAGATAGAATTATAGGGATTGCAACCATTATTTATACATTGTCTAAAACATGTAGTATTTTCGCTACTTTTATTGTTCAATTTATTATAAAGAATACTCTCTAAATTATGTTTAAATGGAACACAAATAATATCATTGACGCAACTGGCGGAACAGATGTAAATGGTTATAATTGGATACATAGCTCAAATATTTCAACGGACACAAGAAGCATAAAAAAAGGTGATTTATTTATTGCCCTCAAGGGAAAGAATTTTGATGGCCATAATTTTTTGCATGAAGCGTTTTTAAAAGGGGCTGTCGCTGCAATAGTGAGTGAGGATAAATATAAAAATTTCCCTCTCATTATTGTACAAGATACCCTGAAAGCTTTGCACGGTATGGCATCATACTACATTAGAAATGTTCTTGTTGATGCTAAAGTTATTGCAATTACAGGCAGTGTTGGGAAAACCACTACAAAGGATATGCTGCACACTGTTTTATCGCAATATGGAGTGTCCCATGCAAACGAAGGTAACTTGAATAATAATATAGGATTGCCTTTGACAATTCTAAAAGCTCCAAAAAACTGCCAGTGCTTAATCCTTGAAATGGGAATGAATAAAGCTGGTGAAATAAAAGAATTATCAAAGATTAGTAATCCAAATATTGCAGTTATTACCAACATCGGACCTGCGCATGTTGAAAATTTTTCATCACTATTTGACGTTGCACAAACAAAATTAGAAGTTCTATATGGTATGAAAAATAACGGTACTTTGATTTTGAACAGAGATAATAAATATTATGATTATCTCTCATCACGCGCCAATAGAAATGTAATAAGCCTCGGTAAAGATAAAAATGCTGAAGTTTGCTTATTAGACATAATAAGCAACGATGACGGGTTAAATTTTAAAATAAGACTAAATAATAAACAAACTATAAACTGTAATTTACGTGTGCAAGGTGAGCATTTTGCTTATTCGCTACTTGCTGTTGCAGCAGTTGTGCAAAGCCTCGGACTTGATTTATCAAAATTACCACTTGCACTTAAGAATTTTAGTGCAACGAAAGGTAGAGGCAATATTCATAAAGTCAAATACAATGGAAAATACATACATTTAATTGATGACTCCTATAACGCCAGCCCTGCTTCGATGAAAGCTGCAATAAAAACTTTGAGTACATATTCTAATCAGAGAAAAGTAGCTTTGCTTGGTGATATGTTGGAACTTGGTGATGAAAGCATAAAATTTCATACAGATCTGGTTAAGGTTATCACAGAAAATAATGTAGATAAAGTTTATACAGTTGGTAAATTTATGTTAGAATTGCATGAGCTTTTGCCAGATAATATGAGAGGCGCACATTTTAATGATTCTAATCAATTGAAAAGTAATTTAGCTGACATTATTCAGAATAATGACGCAATTCTAGTTAAAGGCTCACGAGGAATGAAAATGGACCTTATTATACAAGAATTCATAATAGAATATTAAGTAAAATCATTGTATTAATTTACAGTAATAAATTGTTAGGAACTTTAATCGTGACAAAACGTGTAATTATTTTTGGTGGAACGGGGTTTATAGGGAAACACATCGTAAGACGCTTGGCAGCAGAAGGATATTTGATAAAGATATTCACTCGTAATCAGGAAAAAGCTGCTTGTTTAAAATTGTGTGGCAATTTAGGACAAATATCAATATTTAAAGGCGATTTTTTTGATGAAAAATCAGTTCTGGAGGGTATGGAAGAATGTGATGTAGCTATAAACTTAGTGGGAATATTATATGAAGCAAAAAAGCACGATTTTTACGCTGTTCACGTTAAAATAGCTGAAAGGATAGCAAAAGCTGCAAAAATGAAAAATGTACTTATGATGATACATTTTTCTGCTATGGGAGTAGAAAATAGTAAACTGTCAAAATATGCTCAAAGTAAATTAGAAGGTGAAAAAGCTGTAACTTCAGCATTTCAAGAAGCAATAATAATTAGGCCAAGTCTTGTATTTGGCAAAGAAGAAAACTTCTTTAATAAGTTTGCAAGATTAGCAACTATTCTTCCTTTTTTGCCGTTGATCGGCAGTGGAATAACTAAATTTCAGCCAATATGTGTAACAGACTTAACTGAAGTGGTATATCGTATTATCAGTTTTAATAAGCAAGACAGAAAAATTTATAATATAGGTGGACCAAAAATTTACTCTTTCAAAAGCTTATTAAAGTTTATTCTGAATGTTACTAACAGAAAGTGTTTATTGATCAATGTATCTTTTCCAATGGCAAAGTTGATAGCTTTCTTCTTAGAAAATAAAATTATTTCTATGCTGTTAAAACCAATAACCGGAGATACGAACCCTGTGCTTACTCAAGATCAGGTGAAAGTTATGATGAATAGTTCAATCGAAAGGTCAGCTGACCTTGAAACAATGAAGGTTCGACCATTAGCAATTGAAAATGTGGTACCAGAGTACTTAAAGATTTATAGAAAGTATTGATAAAAGAGTGTGCCCGGTGGGATTCGAACCTACGACCCACAGCTTAGAAGGCTGTTGCTCTATCCAGCTGAGCTACGGGCACACAACATATATAAAATGCTTCTTAGTACACGTGAAGTCAAGTATTTCGTGTGAACATGATGTTTATCTTGCAACACCTTGTCATTGCAGTTGTGTGTCACGCGCTGCTGAAATTGGATGCGAGAAGTCTATTTATTTTAGAAAATATTATATAGAAAGTTGCTTAACAAACTCCGCCAGCGCCTAAACATAATGACATAGGCATTATAAGTATTTGTGCAATTGCTGGTGCAGTAATAGCATATCTTACAGGAGCAGCTACTTTAACGCCACTTAATGTTGCCGTTGCAGTGTTTATTGTGTCCACTGCTGTTGGTGCATTAGTAGGTTATGGTATTGGAAGATTTTATGGAAAGGTTAACGAAGAAAAGCAAAAAAATCCTGATGTGAGTACATGTGCTGCTGTTAAGAGTGTATTTTCTAGTGTGTTTACTACTAAACATTCTGAATCAAAAATATTGCATAATTAAGATTATAAAGTGTATACTATAAGCTCTTTCTAAATTAGTCTTATTAGTATACACAGACCTTCTATATTAGCCTATTTTTAACCTATTTAGATATATAAACGCACCTGGTTTTGTTGTAATGGTTTTATATTTTTATCTCCGCTCCCTATAGTAATTTACTGACCTTGCCCACGTGCAACGAGATTAAGTATTCCATACACGCTGAATCACATTTAAGCTGAGAAACTATTTAAAGATCTAAGAGGAAATTTGAGCTTTTACTATTGCCATTATAAATTGAATAGGATACGGGCTGACTTTGTAAAATTCACAAGACCTATTAAAATATTTTTTTACTTTTCATTGTATATTTCTCAACATATTATCTTTAAGTACTAAAATAATTAACAGTATGGCGTTATTAATAGTTGAATCACCTGCAAAAGCAAAGACGATAGGTAAATATTTGAGTAAAGAGTTCAAAGTAGCTGCATCCTTTGGACATGTGAGGGATCTTCCAGCAAAAAACGGTTCTGTCGATCCGGATAATGATTTTGCTATAAAGTATGAATCCATTGAAAAAGCAGAAAAGTATATAAAAGAGCTAGTAAAAGCAGCAAGTAAAGCATCAGATATATATCTTGCAACAGACCCAGACAGAGAAGGGGAAGCAATGGCTTGGCATGTGATAGAGACATTAAAAGAAAAGAAAGCAATCAATGATAAAAGCAACATTTATAGAGTAGTCTTTAATGAGATAACGAAAAGAGCAGTTCAAGAAGCAATAAAGAATCCACGTGAAATAAATATGGATTTAGTGCGTGCACAACAAGCACGTAGAGCTTTGGATTATCTAGTTGGATTTAGCTTATCACCTCTGCTGTGGACAAAATTGTCGGGAAGCAAGTCTGCAGGGCGAGTGCAGTCTGTTGCATTAAAGCTTATATGCGAACGAGAAGATGAAATCAGTAAGTTTATAACACAGGAGTATTGGAGCATAAAGGCAGAAATGCAAAATAGCAAAGATGAGGCTTTTTTTGCTATGCTAAGCCACTATGACAATAAAAAGCTAGAAAAATTTGATATTAAGAATGAAGAAGAAGCAAAGAACTTAGTCAGGGAGATTGAGTCAAGGCAATATGCTGTAAGCACAGTAGAACGCAAGCAAGTTAAGAGAAACCCACTTCCTCCATTTATTACTTCAAGTCTTCAGCAAGATGCAGTGAATAAACTGTATTTTAATGTGAAAAATGTTATGCGAGTAGCGCAAAATTTATACGAAGGTATCGATATTGGTGGTGAAACTGTAGGGTTGATAACTTACATGCGTACAGATGGGTTTCATATTGCAGATGAGGCTATAAACTCAATTAGAGGGTCAATTAAGTCATTATATGGTGATAAATATTTACCGCAGTCTCCTCGTAAATATGTAAAAAAGGTCAAAAATGCTCAAGAAGCACATGAAGCAATTCGTCCAACTGATATAAGTAGAACGCCGGGTAGTATTAAGGATTACTTAACGCCAGAGCAATTTAAATTGTATGATTTAATCTGGAAAAGAACCATTGCAAGTCAAATGGAATCGGCGATTCTTGATCAAGTGGTAGTTGAAATTAGTTCTACTGACCAGAAAGTAATTCTGCGAGCAAGTGGATCAAGTATATTCTTTGATGGTTTTTATAAAGTCTATCAAGATAACATGGAAGCCGAAAATGAAGGCCTGCTACCTGCCATGAAGGAAGGGGAAGCGTGTAAGCTGATTTCAGTTGAGCCAAAACAGCATTTCACTCAACCGCCACCTCGTTATAGTGAAGCAAGTATCGTAAAAAAAATGGAAGAAATCGGTATAGGTCGCCCATCAACTTATGCAACAATTATTTCGGTATTACAAGATCGTGAGTACGTTTCATTGGATAGCAAAAGATTTATTCCAAGCAGCCGCGGTAAAATCGTTACTATATTTTTAGAAACCTTTTTTCAGCGTTGTGTAGAGTATGACTTCACAGCACAAATGGAAGAAAAGCTTGATTTAATTTCAAATGGACATGCAGATTGGAAAAAAGAGTTAGGCCACTTTTGGGTGCCATTTTTTGGTCATGTAAACTCTGTCAAGCAAATGACGCATGATGAAGTTTTCAGCGGCATTCACGATTTGGTAATCGATTGGTTTTGTTCAGAAGAAGGAAAAAAAGAGGTGAATACAAAATGCCCTGCTTGCTCTGATGGCATATTGAAATTGAACTTTGGAAAAGCCGGGGTGTTCCTTGGATGTTCTAACTATCCTGAATGCAACCATACAAAAGAAATTACAGGTAGTAACGACAATTCAGAATATCCAAAAAGTTTAGGTATAGATGATATAACAGGACAAGAGGTAGTAATTAAAAAGGGTCCTTTTGGGCTTTACCTGCAGTTTAATAATGAGTCAGAAAAGAAAAAGGCGGTTTCTATACCAAAAGATATAAATGTTAATGACATTGATCTAAATACCGCTACTCAGTTGCTCTCCTTGCCAAAAATAATTGGAGAACACCCAGAAACCGGAAAGGAAGTAAAAATAGGCCTTGGGCGATTTGGGTACTATATTTTCTATGATGGTAGATACTTTTCTCTTAAGAAAAGCTCCAAAGAGGTGCTGAATACAGAATTGAGCGAAGTTGTACAAATTATTGCAAACAGTCCACGCAAAGAGTTAAAATCTCTCGGGGTTAATGAAAAGGGAAAAGAAGTTTTTATCTGCAACGGTAGGTACGGATTCTATATAAAATGCGGTAAAACAAACGTTGCTTTGGGCAAGAGTGCAGATATTGAGAGTATAGATTTGGAGAAGGCTTTAGAGTTGATTAAGGGTAAGAAATAGACTTCTTGCATAACCATATGCTCTTTATTGTCATTCCAGCGCGTGACCTTACCCAGATGGTATGAATAGTTATTGCTTGGTTGGAAGTATAAGAAGATAATAGCTTCTCAGAGTGGATAGGATAGAGGATTTTTCAAAGCGTTTTTTCTATTGAAGATAAGAGCATCTTTTATATATGCTATGTAGTAAAACATAGAATGCCCATGATTCCAACTATAGCAATTTTAAGTGGTGGATTTTCTTGTGAAAGAGAAGTATCACTTATGAGCGGAAAAGCAGTAAAGAAGGCGCTTGATAGCCTTTCATATAATGCAATAGAAATAGATGTTGACAGCAACGTTGCTGAAAAGCTTAGAAAAATTAATCCTGAACTTGCTTTTATTGCTCTGCATGGACCTTATGGCGAAGATGGCTGCATTCAAGGTTTACTGGAGATTTTAGGTATAAAATATACACACTCAGGAGTTATGGCTTCTGCTGTTGCTATGAATAAAGTGATGTCAAAGCATATATTCCGGTCCCTTAGTATTGATACTCCAAAAGGTTATGTAATTAGCCGAGAAGATGTACTAAAAAATAATATTAAAATCAATTATCCGTACGTCTTAAAACCAATTAATGAAGGTTCAAGTATTGGAGTGTACATAATTTTCTCGCACGAGGATTACTTAGAACTGAAAGATAATAGTTCTACTATAATGGAAAAGATGATCGTAGAAGAATACGTTCCAGGTGTAGAATTACACACTGCTGCATTGCTGGATGAAGCAATTGGCACTATAGAAGTACGACCAAAAAATAAATTCTATGATTATGAAGCAAAGTATACAGATGGATTTGCAGAACATATATTTCCTGCTGAAATTCCTGACAACATATATAAAATGACCTTGGAACACGCACTGAAAGTTCATAAATTTTTAGGATGCAAAACTATTTCCCGCTCAGATTTTCGTTATAATCCCCAAAATAACACTTTAAAAATGCTTGAGATTAATACACATCCTGGCTTTACTGAGTTATCGTTAGTGCCAGAAATTGCAAAATCGACAAAAGGAATTGATTTTAATGAATTAGTTAAAATTATTGTTGAAGACAGTTTACAGCACAAGAGTATTAGAGATCAAGCAGATGTTGAACAATGTTACTAGAAGCCAAAGGCGTTTTTTGCGCAAGTGCGCTTTCGTTATTATAACTGCGCTTTTTTTTACATTAGTACTTTATAGTTCACTCGATAAAATAATAAATCGATTTAATTGCTACTTTGCTTGGTGTAATGACTGCCTATCTAGTTTATTACTCAGTAGTGGATTTTCAATCGACGAAGTAGTCGTGAGCGGCAATAAATTTACAAACAAAAAGGACATTCTAAGTTTGGTAGATAGAACGCAACCTATCATGTATATATCACTCTCAAAACTTATAGATAGTATACAATCTGTAAGCAGATGGATAAAATACGTAAGAGTTCACAGAATTTTGCCCAATACTCTACACATTAATATAGATGAGCATAAACCGTTTGCTCTCTGGAAAGATAATAACAAAACCTCGGTAATTGATTTCGAAGGCAAAGTGATCGTAGATGACTATCCAGTAGATGATCTTATTGTAATTACAGGACAAAACTCGTTATCAAACCTAGAATTTGTTAGAGATGTGTTAGAGAGTAAAACTCAATTAAGTGACCACATTTCTTCCTTTGCTTATATAGGGAATAGAAGATGGAATATCATACTTGATAACGATTCCACAGTGAAACTGCCTGAAGATAACCCTTATAGTGCATGGGACTATTTAAACCACTTGCAAAATACAACTGATTTTACTTTCAGCAATTGGAGTATAATTGATATGCGTATTACTGATAAAATTTTTGTGAAGAGGTGATATCCAAGTAGCCCTTTTCCCGTCATCAAAGTAGCTGACACACAACTGTACATCGCATAGATTTCGCCGACAAGCAATGGGATAGCAATTTATCAAAAGCTACCTCATTCTCCGTAGTAGTTAAAAAATCAGTGGAAAGTTACTGTAAGTTCATGTATTTTGAGGCTATAATGGTTAAAAATACGTGACGTATGGACGATTTTATCAGAGTTAAGGGCGCAAGGGAACATAATCTGCAAGGTGTAGACGTCAATATACCGAAAAATAAGCTGGTTGTTATAACTGGGCTTAGTGGTTCTGGCAAGTCTAGCCTTGCTTTTGATACAATTTATGCGGAAGGCCAACGCCGGTACGTTGAAAGCCTGTCAGCTTACGCGCGTCAATTTCTCAACATTCAGGATAAACCAGATGTTGAGTCGATTACAGGCCTTTCTCCTGCAATATCTATCAACCAGAAATCGATCTCAAAAAATCCAAGGTCAACAGTTGGAACTGTTACCGAAATTTACGATTACTTGCGCTTAGTATATGCACGAATAGGAGTTCCTTATTCACCTGCAACTGGATTACCAATAACAAAACAAACGGTGTCTCAAATTGTAGATACTATAATTGCGTTACCTTTAGAAACTAAGATATATATACTTGCCCCTGTTGTGCGTGGTAGAAAGGGAGAACATCTTAAAGAGATATTGGAAATTAAAAGACAAGGTTACGTAAGGTTCAAAATAGATGGTGAAGTGTACAATGTAGATGACTTGCCTAAACTCGATAAGAACAAGAAACACGACGTTTTTGTGGTTGCAGATAGAATATCAATATTGGGCGATATAGGAAATCGACTGCCAAGTAGTATAGAATCCGCACTAAAACTTGGTAATGGTCTAATGTATGTAGAAATAGTAAACCTACCTGACAACCATAATTCCGAGTATAAAAATGGTCAAATTCTGACTTTTTCAGAGAATTTTGCATGCCCCGAGTCTGGTTTCACTCTTGAGGAAATAGAACCAAGATTATTTTCTTTTAACAGCCCTTACGGTGCATGTGGTTCGTGTAATGGGCTTGGTAAAAAACTAAGTGTTGATATAAAGCTAATAGTACCGGATGAAACTCTTTCAATATCTGAGGGTGCTTTAAAGCCAGTGGGATCAATGTTCCGTCAAGTGCACACAGGTTATGGATTTCTAAAAAGTGCAATTCTATCACTGGCTGAAAACTACAAATTTAACCTTGATATTCCGTGGAAGAACATAGATCAAGAAGTAAAAGATATGATACTCTTTGGCTCTAATAAATTTCAAGGTTTGATCAGTATCTTGGAGAACCAGATGGATTATGATGAAACACTTGTTGAGCGATATTGCTCTGTCACTTACTGCAGAGAATGTACTGGCTATAGATTGAAAAAAGAAGCGCTTACAGTAAAAATTGATAGCAAACATATAGGTGAAATATCAGGGCTCAGCATCGATAAATCCCTTAAATGGTTTGAAAATTTGCCAGACAAGCTCACAGAACAACAGAAGCAAATCTCAAGTAAAATATTAAATGAAATAATCAAGAGACTAGCATTTTTAAAGAATGTAGGGTTGAATTACCTAACACTTGATCGAGAATCTAGCACTCTCTCTGGCGGCGAGAGTCAGAGGATCAGACTTGCTTCGCAAATTGGCTCTGGTTTAACAGGAGTGCTGTACGTGCTTGATGAACCCTCGATAGGCCTTCATCAATGCGATAATGATCGGTTAATTGCCACACTAAAAAACTTAAGAGACATGGGTAACACTGTAATCGTTGTTGAGCATGATGAAGATACAATAATGGCTGCTGATTATGCGATTGATATTGGTCCTGGAGCTGGCGTAAATGGTGGAAAAGTTGTTGCAGAAGGAACACCAGACCAGGTGCAAAGAAATTCGGGGAGCATAACAGGGCAATATTTGAGTGGAGAGAAAAAAATTTTAATTCCAAGGAGAAGAAAGCAAACAACTCAGTTCATAAAAGTAATAAATGCATGTGAAAATAACTTAAAAAATGTAAACGTTAAATTTCCTATAGGGAATCTTATTTGTGTTACTGGAATATCAGGAGGGGGAAAATCAAGTTTAGTCATAGAAACGTTATATAAATATTCAGCACATAAGATACATCATTCGTCTGCAAGGTATGGTCAGTGTGATAGAATAGAAGGCCTTGAATATATAGATAAAGTTATAGAAGTTGATCAGTCGCCAATTGGTAGAACTCCTGCGTCAAATCCAGCAACATATGTCGGTATGTTTACTCATATAAGAAATTGGTTTGCAGGTCTTTCGGAGTCAAAAGCAAGGGGATATAATATAGGCCGGTTTTCATTTAATACCAGAGGGGGAAGGTGTGAGGCTTGTAAAGGGGATGGGCACTTAAAGATAGAGATGCATTTTCTACCGGACGTTTATGTGAAGTGTGAGCAGTGTAAAGGGCGAAGGTATAATCGGGAAACATTGGAAGTTACTTATAAAGAAAAATCAATCTCTGATGTCCTTGATATGACGATAGATCAAGCTTGTGATTTTTTTGAAAACCTTCCAATGGTAAAAGAAAAGTTGATTTCTTTGCAGGAAGTGGGGCTTGGCTATATAAACCTCGGACAGTCGTCAACAACGTTGTCTGGGGGTGAAGCACAACGAATAAAGCTGTCCAAAGAACTATCAAAACGATTTACCGGAAGAACATTGTATATTCTTGATGAACCAACAACTGGATTACACTTTGAAGATATAAATAACTTACTAAAAATACTCCATAGATTAGTCGATCTGGGAAACACTGTTATAGTTATCGAGCACAATTTGCACGTTATAAAAACTGCAGATTATATAATAGACATCGGACCAGAGGGCGGAATAAAAGGCGGAGAAGTGATTGCTACTGGAACTCCAGAAGAAGTGGTAAAAATTCCAGAAAGTGTTACAGGCAGGTATCTTAAAACGTATTTATTATAAACTATTTCTTAATCATTATTGACTATGTTGCATATTTATGATTTGGAGAGGGTAATGTCAGTATATCGATACTTTAGAAGGTACGTTGAATATGGAGTTGTACCTGCTAAGAGAGCAGAAGATTGCACACTAGTTCCAGAAAATAGTTTCTATAAGTCTGTACATTATGTTGATAATATATTAGGCCCTGTGAAAGATGTAATTTTTGGAGTTGAGAGTAAAGACAATTATAACGAGTATTATAAAAATGATAATTGTAAATACGTGGGCCACAGAGCAGAGAGAGTGTATTCATTGTGTACACTGGGTGCTGTTTTAGCAGCCAACATAATATTGCAACCTTTATGTTTGATACTAGCATATTTGTCATACTTTCCAGCCAAGTTATTGTCAAAAATAACAGGGGACTATTGTTTAAAAGCAAGTGCAAAATCATTAGTTGATCATTCAAATGCATTTTTAAGTGCTGGGCAAGATTGTGCTAGTGCAGTAGCTAGAGTATTTAATAAGATTGTAAGTTATGCTTGTGCTGCTATCATTTGGGCTGCTGCGTCAATCATAACGCCACTTGTGTGGGCTTGTGACAAAGTGCAAAGTAAGTTGAGTGAAATACAGGAACCAGAAAAATATCAGCGTTTATCTCATTGGAGTGATTCGGAAACTACTTTAGCCAATGGTATACCGCAAACTGAGTTATAAGTTCTGCTTTTATATAGCTAAAGTAACTTAGGTTTACCGACAACCGTCATCCCGCTGCTTGTTAGCGGGATGACGTAGGTTGCACTAGCTACAGCACTCAGCAGTATGAACTATATTGAAATAAAAAGTGAAAGGGTGTAAGCTTAAGTTACTTTAGCTATACTACATAAATTTTATAATATATTTTATGAATTGTGAACCTTCTCTTACTAAAAAAAGCTACAAATCTCATATTTCCAAACGTATGCGTAAGTTGCGAATATATCATTGATGAAAATCTTAATCTGTGTAGTGAATGCAACAAAAAAATCAATTTTCTAACTAAGCATTACTGCAATGTTTGTGGCGTAGTAATCTCAGACAATATTCATACGTGTGGTAAGTGCATCATCAATCCTCCACCGTTTAAAGTATTAAGATCAGTTTTTGCTTATGATCAACATAGTAGAAACATGATTATAAATTTCAAATTTTTTGATAATTTGAATTACGTAAAAATCTATGCAAAGTGGATACACCAGGCTAATCAGGATACATTTCAGAACGCAGAGATCATAATTCCTATACCGTTACATAAAATGCGTTTGTTTAAACGTAAATATAATCAAGCAGCACTGCTTGCAAAAGAGTTGAGTAAGCTATCTAATCTGCTTTATATGCCATTTGCAATAAAACGTCTTCGCCATACTATCCCTCAGGCTGGTCTTTCACTTAAACAGCGTGAAAAAAATTTAAAAAAGGCTTTTAGTATAAGCAACAAGAAAATTATCGAAAATAAAATTGTGATATTAGTTGATGATGTGGTAACAACCGGGGCAACTGTAAGATCTTGCTCTCAAGAAATTTTAAACTCCGGTGCAAGAGAAGTGAGAGTGCTATCGCTTGCAAGAACGGTAGCATGTTAAAACGTGATTTTTAATAACCTCAACATCACTAAACTCAAAGGTTTGATTCCCTATGATTTGAAATCTTTCGTGCCCCTTTCCTGCAACTAGCAGAATCATACCCTCGTTATAGGCAATATCTACTCCTTTCTCTATAGCTTCTCTTCTACCTTCTATCTCTAGCGCATTAGGGCAATTTAGTAAAATATCGTGACGAATTTTTGCCGGATCTTTATCACGTGGATTATCATCTGTAATTATCACTTTATCTGCATACATTTGTGCTATTTTACCCATTTCTGAACGCTTTTTCTGATCGCGGTTACCACCGCATCCAAAAATCAGGACTATTTTTTTATTAAAGTGCCATTTTAAAGACAACAGAGCCTGTTTAAGTGCACTTGGAGTGTGTGCGTAATCCACGAATGCAAAAGGTTTCACTTTTTCCATTCTTCCCGGTGGAGAAACGAGTTTTTCTACGCATATTTCTCTGTAATTCAGTCCAGATATACCAATTGCACACAGCAGATTATATGCTTGAAATTCTCCTAAAACTGGAAAAAATGTATTGTAAATTTGGCTGTCAATTTTTATTGTAAGGTGTTGACCATTAGGGGTTGGTGTTTGCTCTAATAAAGTAATATCAGAACCTGTTTTTCCATAGGTTATAACTTTATTGCCACGTTTTTCAGCTATTTTAAGCAATGCACAGTATTCATCTATATCCGCATTTAAAATCGCTGTTTTTCCTTCTGGTAATACCTCGTAAAATAACCTTTTTTTAGTTTCTAAATATTCCCCAAGATTTTTATGGTAATCTAAATGATCTTGCGAGAAGTTAGTAAAAGCTGCAGCAGCGAGCTTTAATCCATGGATTCTGTATTGATCAATCCCATGACTTGATGATTCCAACACTAAGTGTTCTACATTTATACCACGCAATGTTGCGTAAAGGTCATCTGTACCTGGAGTGGTAAGACTGTTGCTATTACCTTTTCTACCATTATTGATGCATGTTCCAAGTGTTCCAATAGATGCTGCATTATAACCTGCATTTTGCCAGATCTGGCGGCAAAATTCTACTACTGAAGTTTTACCATTTGTACCAGTTACAGCAGCAACATATTTGGGCTGTTTGAATTGATAAAACCTGCTGACTATTTCGCTGTATATTTCTTGAGGGTTTGGGTGGAAGATACAGATTCCAGCATCACGCGCTGGAATGATACCAAGGCTTGCAGCTTCTGTTATGCAATCACTTGCAATTATCGCTTTAGCTCCACAAGATAATATCTGATCTATGTAAATCCTATCCCTTTCTGACACACAAACAAAAAGATAACCTTCCTTGACTCTCTTGGGATTACATGTAACGCCCTTGATTTCAATATCAAAGTTAACATCAATAATGTTATGCAGTAATTCTCTCAGTTTCATCTGCCAGCTTTGATATTCAAACATGGCAGTCTTGCTAGTGCAGCATTTAAATCAGAGATCAAATCCTCAGAATCTTCTAGTCCACAAAATATCCGCATGAAACTTCCACCATAATCTGAATTCATTACAGATCTTGACATAGATCTACGATCTATTGGTAATATCAAACTGTCGCGCCCTCCCCAAGAAGCACCAATACTAAAAATTTTCATATGATCAACCATGCAGCTTAGTTCTTCACATGAATATTCTCTATCCAGTATTATACTGAATACGCTACTTGCTCCTTTGAAGTAACTTTTCCATAATTCGTGTTGAGGATGGGAGGGAAGTGCTGGGTACAAAACTTTTTTGATTTTTAAATGTTTTTCTAGCCACTTTGCCACTTCCATTGCTGTATTTTGGTGCCTTTTCATACGTGTGTGCAGTGTTCTTAGTCCCCTATGTGCAAGGTAGCAGTCGTGCGATTGAATGGTTACCCCATAATTTTTATGGCTCTCATAAAGCAATTTAAAAGTTTCACCTTCAGCAACCATAGCTCCCATCACTAAATCTGAGTGACCGGCTAGATACTTTGTCACCGCATATAGTGCAACATCAACTCCATAATCAAGCGGCTTAAATAACAAAGGAGGGGCCCATGAATTGTCACAAACGGTCACAATTTTATGTTCCTTAGCAACTTTTACTATATGCTCTATATTCGAAATCTCAAACGTTACAGAACCAGGAGTCTCGATCATTATCAATGAAGTATTACTCTGAATTAAATCAGTTATATCCTGTGTTGGATCATAAAAAGTTACTTCTGTTCCTCTTTTTGGTAGCTCATTTTCTGCAAACCTCCTAAGCCTATAATAACTATTATCTTGAATTAAAACGTGCGAGCCTGCTTTAGCGAAAGTTAGAATAGCAAAAGTAAGCGCAAATAGTCCGGAAGGATAAATAAGCGCTTGTCCACTCCCTTCAATTTCAGCCAGTGCATTTGAAAGATAATGAACAGTAGGAGTACCAACATTACTGTAGCTATAATCCCTTGCAACACCATCGTTGATTACATCGTATATACTTTCTCCATTTGCTGCATTTAAGTAGTCCTTGTAAGTAGGAAATAATATGGTAGAAGAATGATAAACTGGCGGGTTCATAGAACCTTTATAGTCCTTAAATTTTCTTCCTGCTTTAACTAATATAGACTCTTCCTTCACATTTTTATTATTTATTTTTTAAATTGTACTCATCTTGCGTATACAAGTGAAGAGAAATTGCATGTATTAGCTCTATCTCACCCTTTAATAACTCATAGATCAATTTATGCCTTTTGAGAGTGTTCATTCCGATAAAGCTGTCAGATATTAATATTAGCTTGATATGTGAAGGTAGTGTTGAAGATGAAGCAAAATAATGATCAGCATGCTTTGCTGATTCATCGATAATGTTGATATCAATTACATCTATCGAATCGTGTATCTTTTCTTCTATCGTTTTAATAATATCCATAATGGCTCCTTTAAGCAACAATACGCTCCTCTTGTCATCCCAGTGCGTGACACTAGAATCCAGAAGTTTTAATAAGTTGGTGAATATAGCAAGCATGAAAAAAAATTCAAGTAGGTTGCCGGATATGATATAAAATACTCTTGTTTGAATACTACTCATCCTGATATAATATCATTTTGTATATGATAGAGGATAAATATGTTCAGTACACTTCAATGGCTCTTAGATGATAGTATTCCATTACATACAGCTGCTTTTCGTGGTAAATAAGCAAAGTTAGGTCGTTACTTAATGCAAAAGCTGATGTCAATATCAAGGATAGAGTTGGATTTACAGCCTTGAACGTGGCTGCTTATTCAGGGCATTCAGACGTAGTAAAGTTACTAATAAGTAAAGGAGCTGATGTTGGTGCAAGAACTATCGAAGGCAGTACACCTTTACACTCTGCTGTTATGAGTGGAAACAAATCTACAGTAGAGGAGTTGATTGAGGCAGGAGCTGATTCTAGCGTAAAAGACTATATTGATGGTAAGACACCTTTACATATTGCTGCTCAAAATGGACATGTGGAAGTTGTAAAGGTGTTACTTGATACTCAAAAAATTGAGGTTGATGTTAAAGACAATACATTTGGTAACACAGCTCTGCAAGCAGCTGCTCAGAATGGACACGCTGAAATAGTTGAACTATTAATTAGCACAAAAAAGGTTGATGTTAACACAACAAGCAAAGATAATTTCACACCCTTGTATCTAGCTGCTCAGAATGGGCATAAAGCAGTAGTTAAGTTGCTTCTTGATAATAGCGCTAAGGTCAATGGTTGTGGTGTTGGTAGAGGTCCTTTAGGTGTAGCTGTTAACAATGGCCATAAGGAGATAGTTGAGTTATTACTTAGTGTAGAAGGGGTAGATGTCAATATTGGCAATAAGCTTGGCAATACACCTCTACATGTAGCAGCTATAAACTTACTATTACCCACAAATGTAAATGGACTTATAAATAAAGTATTACAATATTAAAGTTTGTGAATATTGAGGGTATAAAAATGGCAAACAAGGGTAATGAATGGGCTAGAAATGAATTGGGGGATGCTGCACTTGGAGATAAAAGACTGACAGATCGATTAGTAAATATTGCTG
>CACPSE010000010.1:0-28735 GCA_902636535.1 uncultured Wolbachia sp.
CAGGTCCCATTACTCTTTGGAAAGGGTGGAGACGTCTTTTTGATTTAGCAGAAGGATGGAGACTTGCTACTGAACTTTATATTTGTGGGTAATAGTAAGAGCTATAAAAGGTCGTGAAGAAATAGCAAGATCACTGTTAGAAAAAGGTGCTGATGCTAATATTAAAAACCATTCAGGAGATACTCCCTTACAAGCAGCTGCTAAGAGCGCTAAAAACAGTAACTGGCATAATGATATTCCGAATGTACAAGGATTTCAGAGATTCCTTGGGTTAGTTGACCCGAGTGCAATATGTTCATTTCAGCAATTTCTTGGACAAAAAAAAGTTATAGAGCTTTTGGTACAACATATAAAGGACAACAGACCTAGCTCATCAGTAGATGAAGTTGACTTATCGAAAATTAATATATCTGCTCCCAGTAAGTAATGTGTATTAGTAAGACTTACAGCCCTACATAAAAGAAGTAGTCTATTAGAGAGAGCTTATAATGAAAATGAGAATAAGTTCTCTACTTTCCTTAACTTGACGTGTATGGGATGACACCCTCCTTTTTCCTGGATCCAAGTAGTCAAGCTACTTTGATGACACCACTTTTGGATGGAAACCATTGTCAGCTACTTTCATGACACCATTCAGTATGCAAATTTCCTTCAAATTAAACGTTTGTAAACTTAAAACTTTACTTTAGATCAAACTGCTGTATAGTGACTTTATAGCTTTAGTTTTACAATGAGTATACCTAGTATAGAAAGTTGTGATCTTCACGGTAAAGCCGTCTTACTCAGAGTTGACTTCAATGTTCCTATAAAAGATGGAGAAATTCGTGACGTCACTCGTATTTTGAGAGTATTGCCTACTATTCAGTATTTAGTGAATGCAAGTGCAAAGATTATTATTATATCGCATTTCGGACGCCCAAAGGCTAGAGACAATAATCTGTCACTAAAAAATGTAATTGGCACTTTATCACAGTTACTAAATAAAAAAGTGAAATTCATTGATGATTGCGTTGGTGAAAAAGTGCAAAAAGCAGTGAGTGCTATGGATGCAGGAGATATAATATTACTGGAGAATCTAAGATTTTATGAAGGGGAAAAGGAGGATGATGCAAACTTTGCCAGACAATTAGCATCTCTGGCGGATATATATGTAAATGATGCATTTTCTTGCTCTCACAGAGCTCACGCTTCTATTTCACGCATTACAGAGTTTTTACCTTCCTACGCGGGATTTTGCTTACAAGATGAGCTAAAGTATCTTGAAAAAGCTGTATCGTTTAAAGCTAAACCTATTACTGCGATAGTTGGGGGAGCCAAAATGTCAACTAAGATAAAAATGCTTATAAAGCTAACAGAAAAGGTTGATTACCTAGTTCTCGGAGGTGCAATTGCTAATAATTTTTTGTTATTTAGCAAAGTAAATATAGGAAAATCTTTCTTTCAAAATGGTGTTGACGACCTTCTACATAATATTGTTGAAACAGCAAATAAAAACAATTGCAAAATAGTTGTGCCAGAAGACGTTCTGGTTGCAGTAAACTCTGATTACAGCACTAGTATTTCAAGAAGAACCGAGTCCATTTTGGACGGTGATATAATTTTGGATATCGGACCACAAACTTTGAGTACAATAAGCAGTATAATAGCAAGCAGTAAGATTCTGCTGTGGAATGGACCTATTGGTGTTTTTGAACATTCAGCTTTTGCAAGTGGTACAATAGGGGTAATGAAAGTCGTAAGTGACTTAACGCACAAAGGAAAGTTAACCAGCATAATAGGGGGAGGTGATAGTCTATCTGCAATAAGCGCTGCAGGCCTTACCGATAAGGATTTTACATATGTTTCCACTGGTGGAGGAGCGTTTTTAAGTTGGCTGGGTGGTGACGAAATGCCGGGAGTTGCTGCTCTGCAAAAATGATTAGATTAAAACTTTTTTAAATTGTTTCTTGTAAGCTAGCTTTTTTGTGAACGTGATTATGTCGAAGACAGTTAAACTAATTTTGTGTTCAATAATACCAATAATAGGGTTTATTTTTTATATTAAGGATCATTATTTTCACACTGGCTATGTAGAAGAAAATAATTTTGAACCATTTTTCAGTTCACAACCAGGTTATATACCACCGTTTCCAGAATTAACTGACTTCGATAGAGGAGTGTTGAAAGTTTGTGGAGATTGGGGAGCACATCCAGATAAAGAAGATTTCAAAATTTTACTTAGTTGTCCGCAGCATCAAGAAGTAGTGAAAGGAATATATGATAAGCTTGATCATCAAGTGATTACGCCAGATGCGGATTTGGAGTTATTTAAAGATGAACTGGCTAACATTTGGTTTACAAATAGTGGAAGTGAAAAAGAAACTATAGGGTTTGGACATATTTTTTGTGGTGAGCCAAACGATAAATTAGGTGGTATGCATTTTGTAGGTAGATATGTTGAAGCTCAAGAAGATAAATGGGCAGGTGCAATTTGGAATGATAAGTCCCTATGCAATAAATCAGATATTAAGCCACCAGTTTATACATTTGGAATGAAATATTTGGGTAAGGATGGGGAAGTGAAAGTTAAATGCCCAAATGGATACGCATATAACCTTCATGCCGATGATATTTTAATTTCTGCAACTAAGGCGTTCAAGGAATTAGGAAAAGATGGAATGTGCCTATATGAAATGGAAGATGACAATTATCAATCAATGTTTGTAAGAAAGAATGATGCTATACTCACGTTCTATCCCGACTTAACACCAAAATGTGATGATAAGAGTACTTATTGTAGCTGCAGTAAATCTTAATTTATTTCAGCCAAAGATATATATAGCTAAAGTGGCTTAGGTTTACCCACAATTTGAAAAACAAAAATTCGTCATCCCGCTGCTCGTTAGCGGGATCTAGAGATACCGCGAATGAATCGCGGTATGACGTAGGGAAACCTTTCTTGGGTTAGCTATACCAGCAATGATGCCGTTACTTCAAAAATCAGGTAAACCTTTCTTAGGTATATTTTCAAACTCACCAATTAAAGTTTTTATATCTTGCGGTAAATCAGAGACAAATTCCATGTATTCCTTACTTTTTGGGTGGTATAAGCCCAGTGTATAAGCATGTAGTGCTTGCCTATTGAAATTATGAATGAAACTAGAGTTTTTAGCATATTTTGTGCTTTTACTACTATTTTTTCCGTAAACTTGATCACCAACTATGGAATGTCCTATGTGGCTCATGTGGACTCGAATTTGGTGTGTTCTGCCTGTCTCTAAAGTGCATTTAACCAGGCTTGCTTGTCCTATAATTTTCTGCACTAAATAGTGAGTGATTGCTAATTTGCCTGTGATTTTTGTTACACACACCATTTCTTTATTACCGCGTTTGGGAGCAATGTTAGTTTTTATAGTTCCCTGCTGGGAAGATAATGCTCCCCAAACTACTGCTAAATATTCTCGCTTTATTTTACGATTTGATAACAATTCAGACAAAAAACTATGGGCTTCCTCATTTTTTGCAATTACCATCAGCCCACTAGTATCTTTATCGAGTCTATGAACAATTCCTGGTCTTACATCAAGGCGAGCGATAACTGCGTTCAAGAGCGTATCATTGTTTGTCCCAGCACCAGGGTGCACTGTTAATCCACTTTGTTTACTCAGAACTATAATGTCCTCATCTTCATAGACGATATCAAGTTTTATGTCATAATTAGGCTCAATTGATGTGGATATGTTAGGTTGAACGAGATGTACTATATACTCTTCACCTGATTTTACTATGTGATCATTATTAATTATCGGTGTGCCAAGTAATTTCACCTGCTCATTCTGTATCAATCTTTGCGCTTTACTGCGCGATATGTTGCATTTTTCAGCTATATAGGTGTCTAACCTTAATTTCTCTTTATCATTATTAACACTTAAGGTTATTACTGAGTGATCTATAGTGATTTACCCCGCGCCATTTCCCATGCTGCTTGAATATTTTGATTTACGAAATCAACTTTTGTACTAGGAAGATCACCTTGTTTTTTAATATGACAAATTGTTTGAGAGCCATCTTTCCAGTGAATTATTATTTTGTTATCAAAATTCCGTAATGTTGCCTCAACCTTTTTTTCTTTATTATCTTTTTCTTCCAGCTTAATAGATTCTAATAAATAATATAGAAAGTCACTTGGGTTGCCATTGATTTTTTCTTTCCATTCATCTGCTCTTTTTCGTTCAAATAAATCTTTTTTCAGCTGCCTTATTCTGTCTTGTTTTTCTAAGACTGCCATTTGTTCTTGTAGCTCCTTCCCTTCATCTACTAGTTGATCAGTATTATCTTCATTATCAGGCTCGTTTGGTTGGTTGCGTTCTTCTAATAACTGTGCTTGTATCTCTTTGTCTGCAGATTCATTAGTGCTAGTTTGCATCTCTTTATTTGCAGATCCGTTAGCATTAGATCGACTACTGCTTCCTTGCCCGTTTTGTTGAGGGTCTGGGTTATTAGGTGCATTAGGCAGTCTTTCATTGTGGAAAGTAGCTCCCGCTAGTCCCGTATATTGTCCTGGCTTGAGCCTAGCTACTCTATCATCAATAGTCTCTACTGCATTCTCAATAGCATTTATTGTGTCCATTACCTTCTTTACATCCACTTCACTCAGTTTATCTTTTACGTCTTTGCTAACTTCTTTACAGAGAACATCCACACTTTTACTAATATCTTTCAGGCAGTCAGTTACTTCTTTACTAGCAGTTGTTTTCACCTCATCCACATTTTTCTTTATATCTTTTTCTAATTTATCAAGTAAAGCTTTGAGATCCTTCCCTATACTGCCAAGCGTTTCTTTAATGTTAATATTTGCAGGCTTTAAAAGACTGTTGTCAAACAGGTAACAAACTTCATTGACCAAATGAGTTAGGCGCTTATCAAGTAATTTTATCAATCGAGATATAGGATCATTCTCCTCTTTACCTTCAAATTTGTTTTCCATTACCGATACAATCGTACCACTTCTGAATGGGAGTAGAATATCCACATTATTGAATTTTTTAACAAGATTACATGCGTTATTTACTTCATTACTTTTTAATTTACTCAATGCTATACATATTCCAGCAATAGCGATAACACTTACTACTGCAATGAAAGTCCATTCTTCCCAACCTCGGGCATAGGCAAAGCCAAATTTTCCCAATGCGGTAACTACAACTAGACCACTCAGCACATATGGCATAGTAAGCAAAATAACTTTATTCCTATTCTCTTGTCTTTCGTTTTCCAATATTTCTCCCTGTTTTTCAGAGATTGGTAAAACTATTGAAAAATCTTGCTTTTTATCGACCAAATCAGGAACAATTTCTATTGTTAATGCATTTTGAGCGATCTCATTTATTCCATCACTGTATCCACCTCTAATCTTTTCATCTATTGGGCTATTACCATCTTTTGATTTCTCATCTTTTATCTCTTGCCTGTTCATATGTTTTATAGCAAGAGAGACCACAAGAATTATCCCAAGAATAACAGAAGCATAAACATAGGCTGGCATTATTCGTGAATTAAGAATGTTTGTGATGAAACTTACGCCACTATCAGTTACCATAACTGCAGCAACATAGGCTAGAGAAAATTGAAGCCAAGCGTTCACAACTGCCATAGGTATGGTATTATTTACAGAATATTTCTTTGTTGCACGCCATGCTTTAGGGAGAAAACCAATGGCATCATCTATTTTAGCGAAATTGTGGTCTACCTTGAATTTGGGAAAACCTTCTCTAGTATCTAAATGCATAAATTTCCTTATATCTTAATTAAATTAATTATATATTAATAATACCGTTAAATCAAGCTTTTTAACTTATGCCAAGGCCTGTTGGAGCGCACTGTATTAATCTTTACGTAACGATTTGTTAACCAAACAGAATGTGTGCCATACGTTTCTAGATCAGCATGTTTAATAATTTTAGTGTTGCAAGCTGAATAGTCAAACTCACTTAATTGAATTATTAAATCAACTTTATCACAATTTTCTAGAATATCTTCTTTTTTATAAGCTAGCAGCACTAATTTATTATTTCCTTTATTATATATACAGCCATAATCGTTGCACTTTAGTCTTTTATCTGGATTGCTATATTTTGTATGATTCAAAATTTGGTTCTGCCCATTTTGTTTCGCCCATGTTTTGACAACAAAGTTCCTATTTTTTCTGGTGAGAGAATATAGTAAGTTATCACTCTCCTTTGCAGCAACATTATCAGCATTTATTAGGATGTCGGGGGTTTTATATGCGGTGCTAAAGCAAATACCCAGCACAATAAAGAAAATTCCGAAGAAACGCCAATTTCTTTCCCACAAGCACAGCCACAATAACCCAAATGTTATGATAATAATTGATGAGGCAGGAAAAGTGCGAATAGGAATAACCAAATACTGAAGACTAGCGATTGCATTTGTTATATACAAAATACTGTCAATTGGGTGCTCTATAAATGGCGCTATAATCCATTCAATACCCAAAGGAATCAACAAGACATAAATTATTCCAAGTGGAATAATAATTAATGTAACTATTGGTATAGCAACTAAGTTTGTGATAATGCCACTAATTGAAAAATAATTAAAATTGTATATCGTATACGGAACAGTTGCTAAACTTGCTATTACTGAGCTAATCATTATCGACACAAAATATTTCATTATTTTTATTTTGAACAATTTATTAGCATTAATTTGATAACTGGCAACCAGTGCCAAAACAGCAGAAAATGACATCTGAAAGCCTGGCTTTAAAATTGCTTCTGGTTCTACTGAGAGTATCACTGAAGCAGCAAACGCAATTGCTATTAACCCTCGATATTTTCTCTCTATCATTGTTGCAATGAGTACTAAAATCACCATAATGTAGGCACGCTGAGCAGAAATTTGCATACCGGTAATCAATAAATAAAACGTGGTTGGCAAGATAGTAAGGAATGCAGATATTTTCTTGGTGTTATACTTAAGAGTCAAAGTTTCAGATATTGCGAATAAGTTACGAAATACTATAAAAAATAGGCCAGCAACGAATGATAAATGCAAACCAGATATGGCAAACAAATGTGCTATACCTGAATCTCGTATCGCGTCCATAGTTTTTTGATCTACGCCATCTTTTTTACCGATCAGTAATGCAGAGAGTATATCCGCATGTGGTTTTTTGATATTTTGCTGCAGGTTTTCATAAATGTATTGACGGAAAGATTCTATATATTCTTGAAATTTCCTTGCTTCAGTCTTTTTGTACAGGGCTATTTTGCTTGTTGCAAAACCTGTAGCGCTTATTTTCTGGTAATATGCTATTCTTGCAAAATCGTATGCATACTCCGAAGGCGCAATTTTTGGAGGGAAGAGTTTTGCTGATAATTTTACTTGATCGCCTATTTTAATGCCTTTTTCCACTTTGGTTCTAACTGATATTCTGATGTTATCTAGAGCTCTATCCGGTGTCATTCCAGCGCGTGACCATATCTTTTTTTTCTGGATCCCAGTATCAAGTGCTGGGATGACAGAAGAGGGCGCTGGGATGACAAAAGGGGGCACTGGGATGACAGAGGAGGATTCTGGAATGGTGGAAGGCTTTGTAATAGAAAGCAGAAATTGTTTGTATGAGCCCCTGTCGTTAATATCCTTCACTGTGGCAACGATATCTTTTACATATCTCTCTTTATCAAGAATTTGAGCGTCAACTAAAGCTGTTCTTAATTTACTGGCTGTGAATCCTATGAGCACTGCAATTAAAGCAATGCATAATATTGCGTACTTTCTGTATAATATTGCAATCAAAATTAGTGTGGGTAAAAGCAAAAGAAAAATAGATATAGTGAAAGTGCAGCTTGGTTCAAAACTTAGGGAAAAATAGGTTAAAATCCCTACACACTGACACACAGGAAACCATAGTATCAAGTTATATTTTTCATTATGACGTATATAACTAACTATTATGTCAAGAAAAGTTAATAAATATACTAATATACGACCCATAGCGGATTTTATCCTTGTATATCCTATAATTGCAAGTATAATAGCTAAATAAACAACGACGCGGGATGGAGCAGCTCGGTAGCTCGTCAGGCTCATAACCTGAAGGTCGTAGGTTCAAATCCTACTCCCGCAACCATCTCTATGATTATATGAAGGCTATGGTATTTTCTCAGGTAGGTTATGTACGATTTCCAGATTTCATTCTGCCCACCTCACTCTTTGTTATTTTCAGTGTCACTCTGACGTGTGACATTCAAACACAGAAAATTTATTTTACTTAAACCTTTATCTAATTTGAAAGGTACTACATTGACGCCCGCGATAGCCCTATTCCTATAGTGAGTAGGGTTATCTTCCCTCTTGCTTCATTTATATCATAAAGATTCAATAGAAATGCAACGTACATTGGGCAGAGATTAAGCACATCCATGTACGCTGAAGAAGATACGCTACATTTTTACTGAAATTTGATTGTTTTTAATAGAAAAGCCTGCAGGCGAAGATAAATTTTGAGCTCGAGAAATATCTCTACTGTCATTATAGTTAGGCTTTAAGTACGCGGAAGTAATTTTTTGCGTTAGAGTAAAAAATTTTTTCTATAGCTAATCAAAGTGGATCAAGAGAAACTTACCACTTTCTTTATAAAGGGTTTGATGTTACCATTTGACTGCCTATTCTGAATTTATTGAATGAACATTAACATAAAAAATCTAGTTCATGCTTTCTCTAAATTGCCAAGCTTAGGGCCATCATCATCACGCAGGTTAGTTATACATTTACTCCAAAACAAAGAGAAAGTTATGCTACCACCTGCATCTTTGATTAAAGAGCTAGCAGATCTTATAATAGAGTGTGAAGTTTGCGGAAATCTAGATACTAAATCACCTTGTTCTATTTGTACTAACCCAAAACGTGACACTAAGTTACTGTGTGTAGTAGAAGAATTGGGTGATCTATGGGCGTTTGAAAAAGGAAATATATATTCAGGTTTATACCATGTTTTGGGTGGCAGATTGTCTGCGATAAATGGCATAGGTCCAAAAGAACTCAACCTTGATACTATTCTGAAAAGAGTGACGGAGTCTAAAATTGAAGAGATAATTATCGCAATTAATCCGACATTAGAGGGTCAAGTTACTGCACAATATATAACTCAATTGCTAAAAGACTTGAATGTGAAAATATCACGTCTTGCTTGCGGAATACCGATGGGCGGAGAAATTGACTATCTTGATGAAGGAACGCTGAGGATAGCACTCACTTCAAGACAAGAATATGAGTTAAATATAAAATAAGACATGTGCTTTAAAAAATTTTTATCGTTTATAACATTTAAAAGAAAGAAAACAGCTCCGCCACCTAAGATAATGGCTTGGGCAAATGATTGCTTGGGCTATAAACAAGTTTCAAGTAGATTTAGCGCTATAGTTAAGACAATTGATCAGTCTTTTACAATAATATCTTTAGAAGGATATGATGGGTGGGGCAAGACGTTTTTTTTGAAAGAATGGGTAAAAGAGTTAAAACAGCAAAATGAAATTGCAGCTTATTATAGTGCATGGGATATCAATGCATTGGACCAACCACTTCCTTCTTTTTTAAATTTTCTATTTGAAGATTTATTTGCATCGTATGAAGTAAAAAGAAGCGTTATACAACAGTTCAAGAACATAAACCAAGAGCTATTTTCTCTAAACACACTAGGAAAGCTGATCAGTAAATCTCCACTTGCTATGCTTTCAGTATTTCTTGATGCTGCAAAAGAGGCTGATAAAAAAGACATAGGTTTTGTCTTGAGTGAATTAAGTCTTCTCCAAAGAAGGAAAGAGAGTACTAGAGATTTTAAAACACAGTTAGCGGATGTGGTTAATAAAATCAGAAAAGACAAAAACATTTATATAATGGTGGATAATCTTGATGTGTGCCGTCCTAAATTCGTTGTCGATTTTTTGGAATCTATAAAGTATATGCTTGATGTGGAGGGGCTGGTTTTCATTATTCCTGTAAGTAAAGATAAGAGTAATGTACAAAGAGCAATCAGCACAATACTTGGACCAAATTTTGACCTAAAATCTTTTACTAATCTCTCTTTACATTTGCCAAAACAACCGATAGAAAAATTTACAAAAGAACTATTTGAAAATATTAAATTACCGAAAAAGTCAAAAAATTTGATTGTAGATAGTTTTATATTTTATGCAGAAAGCCTGTCACTATCGTTAAAAACAATAGAATACTGCGTAAAAAAAATAAAGCTGTGTCTTCTGAATCACACAAGAGAAGAATTACCTGATCCGAATTTGTTTTCATTTTTGGTAATACTGCAATCGATAAATATTGATATATATGAGGAATTAGGTTTTTCATATCAAAGAGCATTGGAAAAAATTGAAAATGAATATAAATCTTTAGTTCTAAATGGTCAAGAAGAATGGGAAAAACTTAAAACCTCTCTAGAAACTGCTTTTGCAGAGAAGGAATCAAAAATTAACAAAGCTATAAAGGATATACTATTTTGAAAAGATACCCTACCTTTACATATACAAAGATAGGGTAACATTTGATTAACGCCCTTTTACTATGTCATTACCTTGTTCAAACTTTCTGATTAATTCGCTTACATTGACATTAGATAATTTTTTACCTGCAGATTTGTCATTATGTGAAGCATCAGGTTTACGAAGGTCTTCCTTACTGTTACTCCTAGTAATATTACATCTAACAATGTTTGAATTATTAGACTTATCGCTTACATCTGAAATATTGCTTTTTTCACTACATGAAGACGAATTACTCGACATATTGCCTAAGCTAAAGAGCTTTTTACCTTGATAGATTGGATTCCAATCAAGTGGATTATAAGTTTTTTTGCTAGTCTCAACCTTTTGGTTATTTTGCTGTTTAGGAGAAAAACCAAGTTTTTCTCTTTCTTTCTTGCTTAGCGTTTTGAGAAATTTTACGGTTTCTAATTCATCAGTTGCTTGTACTTTATGTAAATCAAAGCTTTTTTGATTGTTATCCTGCTTAACATTTTCCATCATTTTATCTTTTATTGTTCTATCCTCATCATCAGAAGTGCTGCTACTAACATCACTAACACCACTATCCCCTGAATCACGGCGTTGTTTGTTAGGAGTGCTATGAATGTTGTCTTCCATGAGTTTTTGCATTGTTGAGCCAAATGTTCTTCCAATTACTGTTTTATTACTATCATTTGCTTGGGAATGAGATGCATTTCGCTCAAAAATCGCTTTTATTCCAGCAAATTTAGCTTGGGAAGATTTCGGAGGAACAGGTGGGGCAACCATGCCTTTTGAGTTAATCTTTCCTTCATTTTAGGAAAAATTTTTGAATTATTTTTTTCTACTGTAGTATTCATTTTTTTACCTCTAAGCCTATTAACTAGTAGAATTATAAACTTAGAGGTATTAATTTTGTAATAACGATGCTAATAAGTTACCGCAGTTTCAATAAACATCACCAGAGGATTCTCTATATAATGCTTAAAGGCATTTAAAAATTTTGCTCCTAATGCTCCATCAACTGCTCTATGGTCAACAGAGAGCGTTACTGTCATTATTTCTGCTATTTCTATTTTCTCATTCATAACAATTGGTTGTTTTTTAGATGCACCAACTGCCATAATGCAAGATTGCGGCGGATTGATTATAGCACTGAAGGCTTTTATACCAAACATACCTAAATTAGAAATAGTAAACCCGCCTCCTTGAAACTCTTCAGGTTTCAATTTTCCAGATCTTGCTCTGCTTACTAAATCTTTCACTTCTTTTGATATAGATAAAATGCCCTTTTTATCAGCATTTTTTACTATAGGGGTGATTAACCCGTCATCAAGTGCCACAGCAATTGAAATATCTACATTCGAGTATTTAAGTATTTTATTATCTATCCACGAAGAATTTATGTCAGGAAATTTTTTCATGCTAAAAGCCACAGCTTTGATAATTAAGTCATTAATTGTTACTTTATTGTTTTCATCTGCTGAGTTAATCTCATTTTTAAGCGATATTAACTTATCAACCTGGCAGTCTACAGTTAAGTAAAAATGTGGAACATTCTGTTTGGATTCAGTTAAGCGCTGTGCTATCACTTGGCGCATATTACTTACTTCAACTATCTCAGGACTTTCAGTGCGTGTACCACTGCTTAAAGACTCCAACACATCAGCCTTAATTATGCGACCATATGGACCTGTACCTTTTAATTGCTGCACATTAACCCCTTCATTTTGAGCTATTTTCTTAGCTAATGGGCTTATTTTTATTCTACCTTCTGTTGTCTTAGTATCTTCTTCTTTTCTAGATCCCAGTGTCAAGCACTGGGATGACATTGAGGGGTTGGATTCCAGCGTCACGCGCTGGAATGACACCGAAGAATGACTTATTGGCTTTCCGTTTAAATCTTGGTGTTCTGATTTTTGATTATCAACAGCTCTTTTTGTCACTTCCTTTTTAACTGCACTATTGATGGAAGTTGAAGTATAGTTGTTAAGTGCACTTTCATCTTCTCCTTCTTCCAGCATTAAAGCTATTGGTTGATTTACAGGCACGCCACTTGTTCCTTCTGTTACTAAAATTTTTGCTAAAACTCCTTCATCTATAGATTCAAACTCCATTATGGCTTTATCAGTCTCTATCTCAGCAATTACGTCGCCTACTTCAACTTTGCCTTGTTCTTTTTTATGCCACTTTACAATTTTTCCTCCAGTTTTGCTCATTGTCGGTGAAAGAGCAGGCATTAATATTTCTATAGGCATTGATTTTGCATTTAAAGATCTATTCAATTTTTAATTTACTCTTTATCTTATGTCAACCTAATCGTGAATTATGATGAATAAGTCTGTTACACTATCCCTCACGTTATCCCAGTGCGTGACACTGGGATCTTGGTTCAGTACTATTATCCTATTGTTTTTATTATTTAGCCATAGCTTGTTTGCTAACAACTTTGTTTCAACCAAATCAAATAAGATCAACATGAGAACGGGGCCAGGGTTTCACTATCCTGTAAAATGGATATACACTTGCAAAAATCTGCCCCTGAAAGTGATAGAAGAGTTTGAGAGTTGGAAAAAGGTCTGCGATATAGATGAAGACTGCGGATGGATAAAAGGCAATCTGCTTAGTGGTAAGCACCACGCAATGATAAAAGAAGATACTTATGGATATCAAAAACAGAGTGTAGACAGCAAGATTACTATGAAAATAGACAAATTTATTGTAATGAAAATAGAAAAGTGCAGCGAAGAGTGGTGCTTTCTTTCCACCCCAAAACGCAAAGCGTGGGTGCAAAAAGAGCACATATATGGAGTTGATTAAGTTGAAAAAGGATCTGGACTAACGCTAGTTTCCGGACCTTCTGTAGCAGGCTCTTCATGTAAAACAGAGGATGCACTGACTTCCTGAGGCTCTGGAGACTGTACAGGGCTATCACAGAAACTCCTTAACATCTCCTCAGCGGATGAATCTAAAATTTGTACAATAGACTTTTCACTCTGCTCTTTTAGCGATTGATCCATTCTAGAAATCAACTCAGAAAACTCGCTACCTAGCTTCACTTTTTATTTTACTTTCTATGCTTGCAATATTACCTTGATCAATTTCCTCTTTTGTTATGTTGAATGAATTTGCAACATCTTGATATCCAATCTTGCAATTTCCACAACCAATTATGCAAAAAGCAATAGAATTAGATATTTCGCTTGCAGCCCACTTATGTATAGTGTAAGCCAAATAATTGTCATGGTATTTAATGCTAAATTGTTGTTCTATTAACTCAGAAATTTTATTCTTTAGAGACATAAAGTACCCTCCTACATTCGTTATACCTTTTTGTTAAGATACACCATTTACTACATGCTTTGTTTTAATTAATTATTAAAACGAGAGCATAATTCTCAGAGCTATATCTTTTTACCTTAACAATTCTTTTTTGAGTCCCTCTTCAATCATCTTAGTTAAACTCGTGTCAAACTCACTCCTCGAAAAATCCCTAACCTTCCCGGGATCATATCGTTTTCCTATTCTTTTTTTAATAGCATCATCTATTATGTTTTTGTCAAATCCCTTTATAATAGGCGTTACCTTCACCTGCCCTGCAGAGCCTTTACCATAAATTCCTTTGCTTTTATCAATGCAACCACCTGCACCAGGTTTACTGCTTCTAAAACCCTTTCTACACTCTACTGTTTCATACTTGATTTTACCATTTTCTATATATGCTATCCTATTATCTTCAGTATCCCGCAATCCTGTTGTTGTGGTTTTTTCTTTTAATTTTACACTATCATCAATTATTGTTTCCATATAATCCCTATACCGACCTTTATACTCATACTCTTTATAGATACCTCCACCTCCCATAGTGATTAAATCCTTGCACTCTCGTTTGCCTACACGACACTTTCTTATAAAAATAGGACCCCCATCCTTATCTGTGTATCTCTTTTCTCTGTTACCTCCTCCCTCTGAAGCTTCAATGTCAAAGATAGGATAATCAAGATCAATTTCCAATTCAGCTTTAATATAATCTCCTGGCATTCCTGCTCTAGTTTCAGTGGAACAGGCATTCTTCTTGGTGGCATCATCTACATAAAGTCCGCAGTCAGCGGGTGTATCTTTTATGTGACCTGCTTCACCACATCCCCACACTTCTATTTCAACATGGCTAGATGTTATTTGTGAGCCATCCACATCATGATTTCCATTTCCAAAATCATGGGACTTTTCGCTCTTTTTTTCCGGTTCTTGTTTCTCTTTTTCCAGTTGTTTCTCGATTATCTCTTTTAACTTCTCTTTGAGACCTCCTAAGTCAAGCCTACACAATTTATCAGCATAAAAGACCTCTGTTCTGTTTGCTTTAATTAGTTGATCTTTTAATTGTGTGCACTTTTGTACTTCATTTTTTTCATCTCTTAATACTTTACCATCCTTATCTTTACAATCCACTTCCTCGTGCTCTAAGTAAAATGGACTATTATCTTTTTTATCTAAATATTGCTCTACATCCGTCAATTTGTATACTACTTTCAGTCCTTCACCAGATTTTAATTTTTCGTCTATTTTGCTATCTTTCTTCACCCAATAACTGCATTCTTCCTTCTTCTGCTCATTTTCATCAGGGAAGAAAACATACTCTTGCTTATTAAATATTATTTTATCCAACCTCTCTTGAGTTTCTTTCAAAGGGTAAACTATTTCCTTGCTTGGAAGATAATAGAACTGATTTGATTCCTTGGAGTAAACAGCATTGTATTTAGTATATCTTGTTCCCATTAATTTTAGTGGTATTATTTTATTTTCTCTTTTAAGAACAAACTCCTCTGGTTCTGGCTGCCATCCAGAAAGACAAAGCATTTTACTGTTAGAATTTCCTTTATACTTTACTTCTATTTCCGGCTGCCCAGAGTTATTAAATTCACATTGAATAGATTTGTCTTTTAACTTTTTCTCAAAATCATTAAAACTATAAAAACTTCCGCCTTTAGAACATTTAATTTGCACATCAGGAACATAGCCATATTCTTTCAGAACTTTAAATTGTTGCGGATTACTTTCTAATATACCTTCTATAATATTATCAATATTACTATCAGTTGTTTTTGCTACTATTGCTGGTTTTACTACTTTTAAAGATAGGGGGCCAATGTTTATAGGATGGTTGAGGTCAGTATTAACATTAAAAGTACAGGAACCATTGCTGTAGACTCCATGTGCTCTACAAGTGCTCTCGCTCATCTTCATTTCTATTTCTAATGTATTTGCATCCACTATCCTTAATATTTTAGGCTCTGGAGCAGGTGGTGCCGGGAAACAGCGGACGAACTGTGGATTTTTTTCATCTATACTTTGAGTTCCAAGGTATTCAGCGCAGAGCTGGCCCTTTTTTCTATAGGTTTTGAAGTAATAGTGAGTATCCTTATCTGTAACAGTATATGAGTAATTTGGAACATTCTTATTATTTGAAACAACGTGTGGAAAACCTAACCCTTTTCTTTCCTCCAGTCCGCTAATCATCACTCCAACTCTTGGATCAAAGTAATCATTATCTCCATTTGTTATAGGAACAATTCTAACTTGTGGAGGTGACATTGCAAGTTGCTCACAAAGTGGAGGTGGGCCAGGTGCAAGTGGCACAGGAGCACATTTTATCTTTTGCTTTCCTTTACTCCATGATGAACAAGTATCACAAACGTTTTCCATATCCCCTGGACGGAAAATATTTTCCCCCTGAACCACTCTTGAAAACCATGCAGAACCACCGCTCATACAAGCGCCTTTTTGGCTACAAGCACATATTTTAGGAGATTTAGCAAACTTCGTTTTTTCTTCATCAGTAACATTGTCTGCCCATTCCCACTCAAGACTATCTGCTATTTTTGCATCAACAGATGTTTTATCTCCTTCCCAATCAATAAACACTGCTGCGGAGACTCCCCCTCCTGTATCTTGTGTACCATATATCTGGCGGCAGGATGTTCCACTAGGGAATATATAACAATTATCTTTTCCTTCATAATCACAGACTTGAATCTTTGGATTAAAATAACCATCAATTCCTTGGTCTTTTACTTGTCTTACTGTAATATATTGGTATAGCTTTTCATCAACTTTAAAACTACCTTTAGTACCAAAAGTAAAAATTGCTAAAAAACCCTCCAAAGCTTTTTTGCCTCCAGCTTCAAGTGTAGTATTACTCTCTACAAGAGGCGGACAATCAGCATATCCTTGATACGAAAGACCAAGTATCAAAAAGAACATCAATAAGAAATTAAGCTTTACACTTCTCATAAAATACCGGTAACCACTCATTAACTTCTTCTCCTTTTTCCTTTATTGCCTCGTACATATACTTTATAGTCTCTTTGTTAGCTGAAAGTACATGTATTTCTTGCATATTCTTTAAATCTAAATTTAAAGTTACTAATCCTTTATACTGTTTTATCAAAAATAAACCTTCCTGCGTTGGTGTTTGCAGAATTATATTCAGCTCCTCTTTTGATAAAGAAAATGCTTTCATGTATAATCTATTTGCATTGACATTCGGCATCAAGATTCTTGTATCAACATGTTTATCTAAATATTGAGTAAATTTGCTAGCAAATGCGAGATTTAAATTCTCAGTACTTAGGATTACTACAACATTTAGTTCCGTCATTCTTTGCATCCAGTTATCAAACTCTTTCTCTGTAGGAAAAATATTACTTATCTCCCATGCTTCATCCAAAACAAGTATTGCAGGCGAGCCATCACATTTTGCCTCAAAAGAATATAAAAAATAGTAAAGTATCACGGACATACATTCCTTTTGTTTTGTAAGGGTTGCGGTGTTGAGAGATATAATTTTTGTTTCCCAGTCAATATCTGATTCATCACCATCTTGAAATAAGTAAGCAAAGTCACCATCGTCACACCATCTACTTATCTTACCCCCAAGGAGCAAGAGCACCTCAGAAATTTGTGAAATAGAACGTGATTCCTTGGGTATAGCAAATATAGAATCCACAATTTTTCTTATCTTTTCTTCTACGTCCACCAAGCTCGTATCGGCTACCATTCTTCTGATCAGTTCAACCAACATATTGCGATTGGAAGCACTATCTTCAATGTTTAGTGGATTAAATTTTAGGCTTTTGTCCTTATATTTTGGATCGATTATGTAATATTTACCACTCACTGCTTTAGTAAAAATTATTGATTTTCCAGTGTTATCCAATATGACAATTCTTGGGTTAAACTTTCTTGATTCTGATAATAGAAAATTAATGAGTGAAGTTCTGCCTGAATTTGGAGCTCCGAGTATCGTAGTATGGCCATTATTTCTTTTTCCATGAAAATTAAAGAAGTAAGGATTTCCTTTTTTTGAAAAAAAAATCATTACCGCTTCTTTCCACCTTCTTCCTTTTAATGTACCTGACGTAAAATCGTGCAGCATAGCAAAGCTGCAAGCGTATTTTGTTAAGATATTTTTCGGTTGCGTAATAAAAGCAAAATTGCCTGGAAGTTGTGCCCAAAAATGACTTTCCATATGTAAATCAGTTCTAAACATCATGAAGCCAACTAATGACATTATAGAAGATAAATCACTAATACTTTCAGCTAACTTATTCCTATCATCTGCAAATATTGTAAAAATAATTTTCTGTTGGCAGAAGTCTATACTAGAGGTCTTTTCAAGCTCTATTATTTCTTCAATTCCTGAGCTTTTAAGTAAGGTATTATCCTCACTAATTTGCAGCATGTTGATTTGTTTTTTAAATTCTTTTATTGCTTTGTTATTACTAGTAAATATCATTATTTCTGTAATGATAAATTCAGATTCAAGCTGCAAGCATCTATCTATATTACCTAAAGAGATTTCCCGGTATTCTTTTATGCTGAAAATAGAGCCAAATTTCTGTTGATTTTCAAATATTGTTTGAAACGTATTGAAACCAAAAGCTATTTTAAAATTTCTAATATATTGCGACAGGTCCCTTTCATGTATTGGATAATCTTTGTGCGTTAATGTAACAATATAGTGGAGAAATTCTATCATTTCAGAATATATTTTACCTTCACTAAACCTTAGACTCAGTTTTTTAGCTCCAAAAGGTCCTAAATCATTTTGAATTACGTCAGTTATCTTTTGCAACTCCTGATGGCTTTCTTGTAAAGACAACTTATGCTTATTCTTTATTCTATTGAAAAAAAACGAATTATTAGTATGCTTGCCAAAATCGCTAAACAATATTACAATGTATAGTTCATTTATATACTGTAATTTACTATCAGTTAGTTTATTAAACCACGTTGAATGTAGGTTGTCAGAGAAGTCTTCAGTTTTATTCCATTTCAAGCTCAGTTTATTGCGCTTTCTAACGGTATGAATCCAAACGGTAAAATACAGGCTATTAATATTTTTTGATATGCTTTTTCTAATTTCAGTTCTGAGGTCGCTGTAGTTATCAACAGAAGAATAATCTTCTAACTTGATTATTTTTAACAATTCCCCCTGTTTTGTTAGTATGGTTTCTTCATCGTAATGACAAGCATAAGGAACAAAATCTAAATCGATGCTTTCTAGTAATGCTAAGTTGTTCTTTTTTTCAAGCTTAGAGTTAACTGTTGGTACTTTTAACTGCATATGCGTATTCAATAAAGATAATTAAAAAAGATAAAAATACTATCTTAATTTTTATCTTTTTTTTCGCTATCGGATTGTAATTTTATATCTTTTGCAAAATTAAATTTTTCTTTTAAGTAGTCTGTTGCCTTTTCTGTACTACCAAACATCATGATCAGTACACCAAACATTATCATAAAAAAGATTAAACCTCTAAACACTACTGCAAGTATCACCGCAGCTATACACAACCCTATGATTGTTGAAGGACTCATATTTTCTACAGTATCTTTAATTGAAAATGAAGAAATAAAATCTTTTACCGTTCCTTGTACATCCTTTAATTCATCACTCACCGAAGCTTCGCTAGAATATGATGCAAAAATGAAACTTAATAAAGCTATAAAAACCAAAACTTTATTCAATTGAATGCGCATCAACTAAACACCTTTTAAACATTCCTCAAGTATAACAACTTTTATATAATAGGCAAGAACTGAATTCACTTATCCACTACAAGTAACACATATTTAATTTTTACCGCTGCGAACATGCTGTAAGCTCTTTATCATCAACAAGAGGACTCACATTAATGGATGTTAGTTTACTTGATAGGAAGTTTGAATGCAATTCAGCTACTGCTGCTATAGCAAACACTGCAGCCATAGCAAGTAGTCCTGCTCCTACCAGTCCTGATGTCATTGCTCCTGCAACAATGCACCCTATTGTAGAGAGAGCACAACCTGCTATAAGGGCACCGCGAAGATTTCTGTTATTGGGTTGTTTAACTTCACTATTATTTTCATTATTAGAAGCTTCTTGTTTACTTAAAACAGCTTTCTCCTCTTTTTCTTTGGATTGCATTGAATCTTTTACCTGACTGCCTGTCATCTGAGTAGTTTGACTATTTGGATCCATACTTTCTTTTTCTCTGGATCCCAGTGTCAAGCACTGGGATGACACCTGAGCTGGCTCTTCTTCTGCGGTCTGTTCTAGCAGCACTTTATTTCCAGTTTCTTCTTTTTGTGGATTACTATCTTCTTCAGTAGAGCTTAATGTTGAGCTTATACTGCTCCTTCTACTACTTGATGCCAAGCCAGGTGAATTTATTCCACTATCTGATTCACTAACACACACTTCTTCTTTAGTTAGACTTTCTAATTCCTGTTGAGTTTGATCCTGCGTCATTGGACTTTCTACATTATTTTCTGTCATCCCAGTGCTTGACACTGGGATCTCTTCTTTTATGGAATTAATAGGTTGTTCTTCTATTTTCGAATATTTATTGCTGCTCCTTTTAATAATCCCTGAAATTATTTCTAATATTTTCCCTCTTCTTGTTGGTGATCTTTGTGATTGTTCTATTTTATTGTTAAATACTGGAAGTTTGACCTCTAATTCCATTACTCCTGTTTCCAACACTGGAAGAAAGTTTTTGGTGTAATAATTATAAGATTCTTCTTGCTCTTTCAGTGATTTTTCTAATTCAATTAATACATTAGGATTAGCCTCTTTCTTGAACAACTCTATGCATTTTTTGATAGTTCCATCTCCATTTTTTTTGGGCTTCCATGATTATGTGTTTTTTTTGTTACCTTTTTGTATATAGTGTCACGCAATTGTTGGTTAATATCTTTTTTAGAACTTGGCATAGACTCCTCCATACAAATAAATGTATAGATACCTCTTTAGCGTTAATTTTACATTAAAACTGGGCAATTATGCCATATTATGGATAATTAATGGCAACTTGCTAACCATTTGCTTTGCTAACTACTGGGTTTTCTACTTCTACAGATTTGCTATCAATATAATTATTTGCCTGTTGAATTAATATGTCTATCACTTCTTTTACAGGCTTTTCCCTATCAACCATGCCAACACTTTGACCGGCCATTAAAGATCCTGTTTCAACATCTCCATCAATTACTGCTCTTCTTAAAGCTCCAGCCCAGAATTTTTCTATCTCAAGCTGCCCATCTTCTTTTGAGATCTGTCCCTTTTGGTATTCATCAATAACTTCTTTTTGACGCTTCATAAAGTCATCGCTTGCTTTGTTGGCTATAGCTCTTACTGGAATTACAGGAAAATCAGTACTTATCTGTACAGAAGGTATTGCATTACGTGCGGCCGATTTAATAAACACTTCCTTAAAATTTTTGTGGGCAATTGACTCATTAGTGCAGACAAATAATGTGCCTATTTGACAGCCACTTGCTCCCATTTCCAGGTAATTAACTATCATTTCACCTCTTCCTATTCCACCTGCAACAAACACTGGTATTTGTTCATTTTTAAAATGAGGCAATATCTCTTGTGCAAGAACAGAAGTGCTAACTGGCCCTATGTGCCCACCTGCTTCCATTCCTTCTATTATTAATGCATCTACTCCCATTTTTACTAACCTTTTCGCAAGGCTTAATGCTGGTGCAAAGCACATAACTTTAATGCCCGCACCCTTGATTTTTTCTATATTAGGCTTTGTTGGCAGTCCACCGGCAAGCACTATATGGCTCACTTTCGTTTCAATGCACACATCTATCAACTCACTCAACTTTGGGTGCATAGTAATTAGATTCACACCAAATGGCTTGTTAGTTAATTGCTGCGTCTCTATGATTTCTTTTTTTAGCAAGTCTGGAAACATTGCACCACATGCAATCACACCAAAACCACCAGCATTTGAGATTGCCGAAACCAAATTTCTCTCTGAAACCCAGCTCATAGCACCACCCATTATTGCAAATTCACTACCAAGAAAATCTGTTCCTTTTTTCCAGAGGCTACTTAACATATAACCTATATCATGCGTTTAAAAATGTTTTGTTTATCTATAAATGTGTGTTTCAAAGCGCCAAGTATATGCAAGATTATAAAGAGTACCATGAAATATGCAAACATCGAATGTAGCTGATTAGCTGCGTTAGCTAGATCTTTGTTTTGATTAATCAACAAAGGGATATGAAAAAAATATTTGATCTGTTTGCCAGAAGCAGAAGACATAACATAACCAGATAGGGGCATTAGCACCATTAAAGAATATAAACCAAAGTGTACTGTTTTACTTGCATTGATTACAAACCGAGAAAAATTTGCTGGAAGTGGTGGAACATAAGTAAAGACGCGAAAAAATATGCGTACTATGATTAATCCAAGAATAGTGATACCGCAAGCCTTATGAATAGCGTATATGTTGAACTTAATTTCATTGCTAAGTGGTAAGCTTTTCATATAAAGTCCAGAGCAAAGCATACCGATAATAAAAACAGCCATCAACCAATGGATAACTCTTAAACCTAGGCTATATTTATCGTCTTCCATTTTGATTACCCTAAAGTAGCATTTATATAATAGAAAAACTATTTTTCAATCAAAATTATTAAAGCAATTTAGATTTACCGACAATGTAAATTCAAGAGCAATCCTGTCATCCAGGTAGCCCGCAGAAGCGAAAAATTTCCTTGACAAACTCCGCCAGCGCCCTTATCATGAAACTGAAGCTATTTATTTATCTTCGCAATCTCTGCAGTGGATTAATGACAAAAAAACTTAATGTATTTGGCGTAAATCATGCTTAATTTTTTGCACTATGTGCACCTTATGTCTTCACAACATTTCTGGGTTTTTACCTATATAAGCTGAAACGCGCTTATAAAGCGTTTAAGACAGTAAAAGACGTCAAATAGACAAGGGAGAATTTGAATACTAGCCACCCTAGGGTTTCTTTGCCTTTTTTTCCACTTAGTAAATTTCTTAACGTTTGTAATTTAGGTTAGTCGCATTTAAAAGCGGCTGAATCGTAGCGTTTAGAATAAAAAACGCCAATATTTTGAAGTACATATAAATAACTAGTCAACCATGGGGCTTTTTTTGCCTTTTTTTTCATTTGGTAAATTTCTTAACATTTATAGCTAACATATTTGAGAGTAACTTCCGTTAGTATCCCAGTGTCACGCACTGGGATGACATTATAGGGGCACTGGGATGGTACCTTGACAACCGTCATACTGCTACGTATTAGCGCCGCGGCAGTATGACGTATTGCTTGGGTCAGCTATATCATTAAAGTTAGCTATTCTCCATAGCAAGGTCTCTGGCTAGAAATAACGAGCCACAGATTAGTATGGTTTTGACATTTTGGATAGAGGCTTTTAATATGTGATTGGATATTGCATCACCAATTGATTCACACTCAATTGCTTTTATCCCTATGTTATTGGCTTTTTCCCTAATCAAGTTTGTATTTGTTGCTTTAGGTTCAGACTTAACACAAACCGCACATAATAACTTGATATATGGTTTCAAGTGTTCTAAGAACTCTTCCACATTTCTGTTACGAGTAACACCAAAAATTATATAGATACCTTCAGCAAAATTATCTTTTACCCACTGAGATAGCACTCTAGCACCGTCATTATTGTGTGCACCATCTAAAAATAATTGCCAATTTTTCGGTAGTAGGGAAATTAAACTACCCTTTCTTATGAGCTCTAGTCGTGCAGGCCAGTAGGTACGCTGTAAACCTGAAGTGATATCCTCTTCTCCAATATCAAATCCATATTTTCCACTTAAAATACTACATGCTGCAATAGCATTGCCTGCATTAATCACCTGATGATCACCCTTTAAAGATGGCAAAGAAAATTCTATTGATTGAATAGCTGATTGAAAAATCATTCGAGCTCCAGCACGTGACCTCTCATTTTTTTGTTTCTGGATCCCAGTTTGGATGACAGATAGTCGTTTTTTGCAATTCCATTCAAGGCCTCCTCTATACAGAGGAGATTTCTTATTTATTGCGTGGTGTTCTAGCGTGTTCATTATAGATTTTTCTTGTGGTGCTATTACGCAAGGAACATTAGGTTTCATTATTCCAGCCTTTTCACCTGCTATAATTTCTATAGTAGGGCCAAGATATTCTGTATGATCAAGGGCAATGGAAGTAATGATTGTTAAAATCGGACTATCTATAACATTTGTTGCATCAAGTCTTCCACCCATACCCACTTCAACTAAAGTTATATCGGCTTTATGACGAGAAAAAGCTAAAAAAGCTGCAATAGTTGCAGCTTCAAACAGAGTGATAGGTTGTTCTGCAATTACGGCACGGCATTCTTCTAATAAGCTATATAATTCATTATCGTCGATATAACTGCCTGTAATAACTATTCTTTCATTAAAATTCACCAAATGTGGAGAAGTGTATGCATGGACCTTATACCCTGCTGCTTGCATTATATATCTTATAAATGCTAGTGTTGAGCCTTTCCCGTTAGTTCCAGATATATGAATTACGGGAGGCACTTTTTTCTCGGGGTTATCTAGTTTGCTAAGAAAGCCTTTTATGCGATCAAGAGAAAAATCATTCGGCCTGCTACCAAGTGGCTTAGGCCAATGAGGCATATATATCATGGATTGTTATTGCATTTTAATTCAGCTATAACGCTTGCTATGCCATGCGTGTCGATTTTTTCACTAAATTGAGAACGTTGATTAATAGCAATACTTATTCCACTCATTACAACATCACTTATCAAGAAAGAACTGTTATTTTTAGTAACTTTAAAATCAATATTTGTAAATTCTTCATCACCGTAAGAAAATCTTGTACCAATTAAGCAAGTTTCATCGTCAACTGCTTTTGTACTCATTATGATCATTTCACTATCATGCATGTATTTATATAAAATTTTAATGCACAAAGATGTAAGATACACTTCATACTCTCTTAAAAAATCTTCTTTTTCTTTTTGTTTAACTAAAGCCCCATGTTTTCCTATAGCGAATTGCGATATTCCTTTGAGGTTAACATTATTCTGAATGACTTCCCGGAGCTCTTCGTGTACATGCTCTAGGTTTTTTCTATTTCCTTTTGTGGATATACCATCCACTTGTTGCTTCATAGTATGCACAAAAATTTTGTGATCTGTACAATTAGTGTAAGCACTTGAAGAAATTACAATAAAAACAATGATAGTTAAAACTTTAGTAATGTTCATAAGATATATTTATTAGCTATGATACTTAGAATGCAAAGTTTAATAAAGATTAAATAATAATCGCTAGCTTTAATATATCTATAGACACACCTTGTATAAATCATCTACAATTAATTAAGGGTCTGTTCTATGCGTTATGAGTTAAGTTAAATTTCCCGAGCGATAATTTCTAGTCAAGGGAATTGCCTCTGTTAATTTCGTTGAAATTGATACGCGATGCCCACCTTAACTTTAGTCTCAGGAATCTACTAAGGCTGACGGTAGATACGGATCCTATTTTGATTGGTTTAACATTTATGCTTCATCAATACAGAGAACAAGGTACCTTCCTATGTTCGCCTAATGAAGTATTCCAAATTGTAATTGATGTTGAAAGGTATCCTGATTTTGTTCCTTGGTGCAAAGCCGTTTATATAAAAGAAAAAATTAACAGCCAAATGGTTGTGGATCTCCTCGCAGCTTTTCATGGAATTAAAGGTAGATATACATCAGAAGTTACTTCTCTTTCTCCAAGTGGAACAAATGAAGGTTGGATAAAAGCTGTATCATCAAATGGAATATTTAAACATCTATACAATGAATGGCAATTCATTCCCATAGATAAAAATAAAACTATGGTAAAGTTTTATATAGAGTTTAAGTTTAAGTCCAACTCATTTTCCACTTTATTAAACTCAGTATATAAATATACACAGAGTAAAATAATTGCTGCATTTAAAGATAGGGCTGAAAGCCTTGCTAAACAAAAGTTATCTTGACATTATTAATATAAATATGTAATTTTTTTAGTAAGTTAAGTGTTTGTATTGTAATGATTTTTAGACTATTGTTTTTACTAATTCTTATGAGTGTTAATTCTTATGCAGTTGTTAACCAACATATTCAAAAAGAAACTAATGAAATAACATCAAAGGAGTTACTATCACTATTACCCGATGATAAATTATTAGGAGATCCAAAAGCACCAATTCTAATGATAGAATATGCTTCATTAACTTGCTATCACTGCTCTCTTTTTCATAAGAATGTTTTTCCTAAAATAAAACAGAAATATATAGACACAGGTAAGATGTTATATATATTTCGTCATTTTCCTTTGGATTACAGAGGGCTAAAGGCTGCAATGCTAAGTCATTGCTACGAAAAACAAGAAGACTACTTTAATTTTAACAAAGCTGTTTTTAACTCAATAGATTCGTGGAATTACTCCAATTTGAGTGATTTGACTTTACTACAAAGAATTGCTGCACTAAGCAACTTAAAGCAAGATGCATTTAACCAATGCATTAATGATAAGAAAATTATGGATAAAATCATAAATGATAAATCACTGGCAATTAATAAACTTGGTATCACAGCTACCCCAATATTTTTCATCAAGCTTAACGATGGTAAGTCATATATAGAGCATAATAAAGTTAAACACGAAGGATATAAAGAGCTGAAATACTTCACTAATGTGATAGATAAATTATATGGAAAAGCTATAGTGAAGTAATACCACTGTAGCTTACCATATAAAAGACTCTATGCTGAGTCATTGTTTTTCACTACTGTTTGTTGTTTTTTACGCTCAAACTCTCTTTTTTTACTGTGCCAAGCGTAGTAATACATAGCAATTTTATTCTCTATTAATACTATTGTTCCATCATAAAACTGAACCATATCCATAACTTTTCTTTGAGCTTCATCAAAACGTTCTTTATACTTTTCACGATAAGCTGGATTATTTAGTAACATAACCCCTTCATTCTTGTTAGATTTTTTGTTTAACGTTTCAACTTCGCTAGCAATAGTATAAGACATATAACCCCCTCTAATTGATTATAAAAATTATATTTTAAAAAGAGAAATGCGCATAAACAATCTCTTTAATTCTAGCACAATAATCGACTACTTATTATACTAGTTAACTATAGTACAATATATAATAATTCTTGTCACTTAAAATTTTATACTATGAAATAATAACTTAAAATAAATGTTTTTATTATTTCAAACTATATTATTATATTTATAAATTGTGTATGAATTAAGCCTCCCTAATTTATAATATATGCGTAATAATTTTAGTATAAAATTGTCATACATAAGAAATCTATTTGCAAAAGAATATAAAACAATAGAAGAATATTGTATTCTTGAAAAAAAGCAACATATTCAGATTGGCCCTGAAGAAGGAAAGCTATTAAGTTTATTTATAAAAATCCAAAAAATCAAAAGTATTGTTGAGATTGGCACGTTATACGGTTACTCGTCGATTTGCATGGCAAAAGCTCTACTGGAAGATGGTCACATATATACAATAGAAAATAATCCTCAATACTCAAGAATAGCAAAAAAAATTTTAGTGCTTTTAATCTGAGTGATAAAATTACTCTCATAGAAGGCAATGCATTGGAAAAACTTAGTGAATTATCAGCAAAAGCACCATTTGATATGATATTTATCGATGCTGATAAAGGTGGTTATCCTAAATATTTAGATTGGGCAGAGTCATACATTAAACAAGATGGGCTAATCGTTGCAGATAACACTCTACTGTTTAACACAGTATTTTTAGAATCGCCTCCAAAAGAAGTATCAGAAAAATCATGGCATGCCATGAGGGAGTTTAATAATAGATTATCAGATGAAAAAAAATATTTCTCTATATTGATTCCAACTGATGAAGGAATGACTGTAGCTTTAAAGCTAACATAAGTTAAAAATCAAGGTCAGCGTAATGTTTAGGAGGGGCTAAACCGGAAACTCTCTCTAATAATATCTCACGAAAACAAGGCTTTGATTTAACAATGGAGTACCATTCTTTTAAAATTTTACTTTTTTCCCATGGAAAACTACTTACATAATCCATTACGGAAATATGTGATGCTAAAGCAATATCAGCTAAAGTGAACTTATCAGTTGCAAGCCAAACGTTCTTGTTAATTAAGTGTTCGATGTATTCCATATGGCAAGGCAGGTTATGCTGAGCTGCATGAAGAAATCTAGAGTCAGGGCTGCGGTTAGTAATTACTTTTTCATTCATAATATACTTAGTAACTTCATTGTAAAATTTGTTATCGAACCAATTGATTAGAGCGCGTATTTTAGACTTAATAATAGTGGATGAACCAAGCAATTTGACATCGCTATTGTAAGTCTCTTCTATATATTCACAAATGGCATTACTATCCGCTATTACAAAGTTATTATCTATTAATACTGGTACTTGCCCGGTTGGATTGATCTCCATAAATTCATTACGCTTTTCCCACGGATTTTCATACACTAGATCACAGCTCAACTTTTTTTCTTTTAGAAGAGCTCTAACTTTTCGTGAAAATGGACAAAGAGGAAAATGATATAAAATCATAATATTCCTCTTTTATTATCCCAGTACCTATAGATTGTCATTCCAGTGCGTGACACTGGAATCCACATCTTTTTTCTCTGGATCCAAGCATAGCTGTACGAACATTCATTTTTGAAGGTAAATTGCACAGCAAATGGTGTCATTCCAGTGCTTGACACTGGAATCCAGAAATTTTGCTTATAACTGAGCTGATGAGCTAAAGGTAGTTGTCTTACGCTAAAACAAACGTTTTTAATTAAGTTGCATAGAAGCTGGA
>CACPSE010000011.1:0-28292 GCA_902636535.1 uncultured Wolbachia sp.
GAAGGAGATGGTAATGCCAGGAGATAATGTGAGTGTAGAAGTAGAATTGCAAGTACCGATAGCAATGGATAAGGGATTGCGTTTTGCGATAAGAGAAGGCGGTAGAACTGTTGGTTCTGGTGTTGTTTCTGAAATTTTGGAGTGAGAGTTTGAGTTATAGGAGTGTAGCTCAATTGGTAGAGCGCTGGTCTCCAAAACCAGAGGTTGTAGGTTCAATTCCTATCGCTCCTGCATTAATGTTGTGGTGGAAATGTTAAAAAGTTTGTGTGGTTTTTTCTGTGATATAAAGCAAGAAATACGAAGAATTGCTTGGGTAAAGAAACAGGAGGAGTTGTCATCTCTATTTGTTGTAATGATTGTTATATTATGCTTTTCGATTTTCTTCTGTTTTGTGGATTTTATGTCTCTTTACGTAATTAAGGCTTTATTTGGAATTATTTATGGAATGTGAATATAAATGGTATATCATTAAAGTTGATTATGGATATGAGCAAGGTATACGCGAATTGGTAAGTAATGCTATTTATTTTAAGGAAGTGTTTATTCCTTATCAAACGGTATGTAATTCAAAGTCTGATATAAAAGAATTATGTGAAGTGTATGTATATATGCATCTGTGTGATGAAAGCAAAAATATTTTGAATCAAACGCCTGGATTCTGCAGTGGCGAATCTGGAAATTTTGAGATGATTTTAGATGATGAGATAAGTTTAAAGTGTAAAGAATTTAATAGGTATAAATGGTATATCTTGAGAGTTGCTTCTAATTGTGAAGAGAAAGTGCGCCAACATATATTGGAAAATTCTATGAGATTGGGTGTTAATGATTACTTTAAGGAAGTTTTTATTCCATATGAAGAGCTAAGTGAAGTAGAGTTGAAATCTAAGAAAATTGCTACACGAAGGAAATGCTTTCCTGGTTATGTCTTTTTATACGTGAATTTATGCGATGAAGTATTGAATTTTATCAATAATATACCAAAATCTCTTAAGGTTTATGGATTTTTGAAAAACGGTAATATTCCAAAGGTGATTTTGGATGATGAGATTCACTCAATGTGTAATGCACTTTATAATGCTCAAGAGACAAAGAAGTTAGGTTATGGTTATGAAAAAGGTGAAAAAGTGAAAATTAATGATGGTCTTTTTCAAAATTTTACTGGTAAGGTAAATATGGTAAACGATGAGAAAAAAATTATTAATGTGGAAGTATCGATTTTAGGTAAGCCGACAATAATAGAGCTTGATCTGGCTCAAGTAGAGAAAATAGAGGATTAATTATGAGTGTTATAGTTGCTAAGATTAACTTACTTATGGAAGCTGGGAAAGCAGTTCCAGGACCGAAAATTGCTTCAGTACTTGGTCCGCGTGGTATACCTGTTCCTAAGTTTTGTGAAGCTTTTAATAAAGTTACTAGCGCTGCTAACGCTAATTATAAAGTAGGCGATTTAGTAACAGTGCGAATTTCCATAAAGGATGATCGCTCTCATGATTTTACTGTCAGCGGTCCGCCTGTGGCTTATTTACTTAAGCAGGAGGCTAAATTAAGTAAAAGTTCTGGTAATCCTGGTAAAGAATTAGTGGCTAAATTACCTATGTCTGCTATAATTAAAGTAGCAAAGTGCAAGATGGTTGATATGAAAGTGGATAATGAAGATTCAGCAGTGAAAATGGTTGTAGGCACTGCAAAATCTATGGGTATAGAAGTTGTGGAAGGTTAGGGAAATGAATACATATAATGATAATCCTAAGCAGTGTTTGAAGAAGATTGTTGAGTCTGCTTCAGCAAAATTTAATGAATCAGTTGATATTGCGGTCAATTTAGGCGTAGATTCACGTAAATCTGAAGAGCAGGTGCGTGGTACAGTAGTTTTGCCTAAAGGTATCGGGAAGAATATTAAAGTAGCTGTTTTCGCTCGAGATAAACATTTATTAGAAGCTGAAAAAGCTGGTGCTGATATTGCAGGAGGAGAGGATTTAGTTGAAGAAATAAAAAAAGGTAGAAAGTTAGATGTTGATTGGTGCATTACTGCTCCTGATTTTATGGCAAAAATCACTCCTATTGCAAAAGTATTGGGTGCTAAAGGGCTGATGCCTAACCCTAAATTTGGTACTGTGACTTCTAACATTGCAGAAGCTATTAAAACCATTAAGTCTGGTCAGGTAAAATTTAGAACAGATAAAAATGGTGTTATTCATGGTAAATTAGGAAATATTAAATTTGATATTGATGACTTGCTAGAAAATTTAAAAGCCTTTCTTAAAGTAATTAAAGATAATAAACCTGTTTCTGCGAAAGGAATTTACTTTAAGGGTGTTTTTTTAAATTCAACTATGGGTAAAGCTTATAAGATAGGCAAAGTGGAAGATATAATTTAAGGGAGTGATACCGTGAAGCGTAAAGATAAGGATGAATTTATACAGAACACAATAAACGTATTTGTAAATAATGATTTCTTAATATTAGTAAATTTTAAATCTATAAATGCTAATGATTCATTAATCCTGAGGAATAACCTGAAGTCTATAACAGGTGGGGTATTAGTAGTTAAAAATACTCTGGCTCGCTTGGCTTTGGAAAGGACTGGCAAATTTTCTTATTTATCAGGCAAATTTTCTGGTCCTGTTGCTATTATATACTCTAGTGGCATAGTAGAAGCTGCAAAGTTAATAGTTGATTTTGCTAATGCTAACAAAGAAAAAATGTCTGTGATTTGCGCAGCTCATTTAAATGAATTGTTAACAGTGGAAGATGTTAATAAACTGGCTAAGTTGCCTTCTCTGGATGAATTGCGTGTTAAAATTATGCGTTTAATATCTTATGATATTCCTGCTCGGTTAGCGTTGTCTATTAATTCATCTTCTATGAGGCTTATGAGAGTTTTGGATTATTATAGTTCTAAAAAATAAATTTGTTGTTAAGTAAGGTGGTAATTATGAGTAATGTAACAAGTGATTTGGTTGATAAAATATTATCTTTAAACCTATTAGAGGCTTCTGAACTTGTAAAAGTTTTAGAAGAGAAAATAGGGTTGCCTGCTGGTTCTTTTCTTGGTGGAGCTGTTGGTGCTGGGGCGCCTATTGGTGATAATGCTGCTGCTCCTGCTGCTCAAGAAAAAGCTGAGTATAAAGTTGTGATTAAAGAAATTGATGCGAGTAAAAAATAGGAGTTATTAAAGCTGTGAGAGAGGTTAATTCTACATTGGGTTTAAAAGAAGCAAAAGAGTTGGTTGAATCTTTACCTAAAGATTTGACTGCTAATGTTCCTAAAGACGAAGCAGAAAAAATCAAGCAAAAACTTATTGAAGCAGGAGCAACTAAAGTGGAGCTTGAATAATATTTAATGTATTAATTTTATATTGATATAGCTCTTTTAATTAGTTTGGGGTATTTTAATGGTTGATTCTTCTTATATGTACGCTTCTGGTGCTTTTGTTCCTAGAGTTTCTTATTCTAGGTCGATTGATTTAAAAGATTCTTTATTGGATTTGGTTAAGGTTCAAAAAGAATCATATGATTCTTTTACTCCTAAGAATAAGGGTAATGAAAGACTTGAAGTTATCTTTCATACAATCTTTCCAATAAATGATCCTTTGCGTAGGGCTACTATTGAGTTTATAAGTTGTAGGGTAGATGATCCTAAGTATGATGAATCTGAGTGTATAAAGCGTGGTGTAACTTTTTCTGCTCAGGTTATTGCTTCTATACGTCTTGTTGTTATGCAGGATGGTATTTCTCTTGATGAATATAAATCGATTAAAGAGAGTGGAGATCATTCTAAACTTGCAACCGTTGTAAAATCTATAGAAGAGCAGAAAGTCCACTTTTGTGGGTTGCCTATGATGACTGATAAGGGCACTTTCATCATTAATGGTGTGGAAAAAGTTATCGTCTCACAAATGCATAGGTCTCCTGGTGTATTTTTTGATAGCGATAAGGGAAAAACTTACAATTCTGGTAAATTGATCTATTCTGCTAGAATTATTCCTTATAGGGGTTCTTGGCTTGATATTGAATTTGATGTTAAAGACCATTTGTATTTTCGTGTTGATAGAAAAAGAAAATTGCCAATCTCAGTTTTATTAAAGGCGTTGGGTCTATCAAATAATGATATACTCGATAGATTTTATGAGAAAATAAAGTATGTAAAACATAAAGATGGTTGGAAAGTGCCTTTTGTTCCTGATAAATTTAAAGGGGTGAGGCTGCCTTTCGACTTAATGGATATTGAAGGTAATGTGCTGCTTAAAGCTAATGTTCGTATTACCTCAAGGCTAGCTAAAAAGCTATATGATAATGAGTTGAAAGAGTATCTGGTTCCTTTTAATTCCATATGTGGTTTATTCCTCGCAGAAGATTTAATGGATAGTGCTAGCTCTACGAAAATTTTATCTGCTGGTGAACCTATAAAGCTGGAAGATGTAAAGAAGCTTGAGTTATTATCTGTAGATGAAATATCAGTGTTGAATATAGATAATTTGTTTGTTGGACCTTATATATTAAATACGCTTTTCTTAGACGAAAACATGTCTTATCAGGATGCGCTATATGAAATATATAGAATTTTGCGTCCTGGTGAAGTTCCTGTTTTAGAGATAGTAGAGGAGTTTTTTCGTAATCTTTTCTTCAGTCCGGAATATTATGATTTGTCTAATATTGGTAGGTTAAAGCTTAACTCTTACCTTGGATTAAATTATGATGAGGATTTAACTGTTTTAACGCATGAAGATATTATTGAAATTGTGAAAAAAATAGTATTGTTACGTGACGGTCAAGGGTCTGTAGATGATATTGACCATTTAGGAAACAGAAGAGTAAGATCAGTTGGAGAGTTTATAGAAAATCAATTTAGAACTGGGTTGTTGAAATTGGAACGCGCAATAGTTGATTCTATGTCCACTTCTAGTTTAGATAAAGTTTCTCCATCTGATTTTATTAATCCAAAAGTGTTAACTAATGTCTTAAGAGATTTCTTCAATTCTTCTCAATTATCTCAATTTATGGATCAGACTAATCCGCTATCTGAAATAACGCATAAAAGAAGGTTGTCCGCGTTAGGTCCTGGCGGTTTAACAAGAGAACGAGCAGGATTCGAAGTGCGTGATGTTCATCCAACTCATTATGGAAGAATTTGTCCTATTGAGACTCCTGAAGGGCAAAATATAGGGTTAATCAACAGCTTAGCTATATACGCGCGTATTAGTAAATATGGTTTTATTGAAAGTCCTTATAGAAAAGTAGTTAATAGGGTTGTTACTGATCAAATTGAGTACCTGTCTGCCATAGATGAAGGTTTATATTACATAGCTGATACTAGCGTAAAGCTCGATGAAAATAATTGCTTTGTTGATGACATGCTATACTGTAGGTATGCTGGTAGTTTCGTTATGGTAAGTAGTGATCAGGTAAGTTACATTGACGTATCTCCTAAGCAGGTAATATCAGTTGCAGCTTCCTTGATTCCATTTTTAGAAAATGATGATGCTAATAGAGCATTAATGGGCTCAAATATGCAACGTCAGGCCGTACCTTTATTGAAGCCTACCGCTCCTCTGGTTGCTACTGGTATGGAATCTTTTGTAGCTTCTGGCTCTGGTGCTGTAGTTTTAGCAAAACGCGATGGCATAGTTGATAGTTCTGATAGTAACTCTATAGTTATACGTGCTTTTGATAAAGAAAGAGTTAATTACTTGGACGTAGATATTTATCATCTAAGGAAATTTCAGCGTTCTAATCATAATACTTGTATTAATCAAAGGCCGCTAGTGTGCGTAGGTGATTATGTTAAAAAGGGTGATGTAATAGCTGATGGTCCTGCAATTAACAGTGGTGAGTTAGCACTTGGTAAAAATTTGCTAGTCGCTTTTATGTCTTGGCAAGGTTATAACTTTGAAGACTCTATTATTATTTCTAGTGAAGTTGTTAAAAAAGATCTCTTTACTTCTATTCATATAGAAGAATTTGACTGTGTTGTGCATGATACCCCTTTAGGATCAGAAAAAATAACTCGTGCTATACCTGGTGTTAATGAAGAGAATCTATATCACTTAGATGATAGTGGTATAGTGAAAATTGGTACAAGAGTTGGTCCAGGCTATATTCTGGTAGGTAAAGTTACACCTAAACCTTCTCTTACATTGCCTCCTGAAACGAAGTTATTAATGACAATTTTTGGTGAAAAGTCATTCGATTGTGCGGATTCCTCTTTATATACATCTCCAGATGTTGAGGGGACAGTAATTGATGTACAAGTCTTTACACGCAGGGGGGTTGAAGAAAATGAAAGGGCATTACTCATCAAACAAAAAGAGATAAATGACTTTGAGGAAGAGCGAGATTATATAATCAATGTTACTAGTGAATATTTCTATGATGAACTGAAGAAACTTCTTATTAATTCTGGTTCTCAAGATCGAGAAAAATTTGACTCTATTGAACGTGAGCAATGGTGGGGTATAGGGTTAAAAAACCAATCCATTTCTGAGCAAGTTAAGAGCTTAAAAAAAGATTTCGATGAAAAAGTATCACATGCAATAGCACAGTTTAAGCGAAAAGTAGAAAAATTACATGAAGGTTATGACCTGCCTCAAGGTATGTCGATGTCAGTAAAAGTTTTCATTGCTATGAAACATAGTCTGCAACCAGGGGATAAAATGGCTGGTAGACATGGAAATAAAGGTGTGATTTCTCGAGTTGTGCCAGTGGAAGATATGCCTTATTTGGAAGATGGTACTCCTGTTGATATTATTCTTAACCCTCTTGGTGTTCCTTCACGAATGAATGTAGGGCAAATACTGGAAACGCATGTAGGTTGGGCTTGTAGAAAATTAGGGGAAAAGGTAAGTAATATTCTCGATGAGATCAATAAGATCAAAAGTGCTTTTTGCAAGGGAATTAGGTCCCTTAACGATGATAATTTTACACAATTTGCAGTAGCATACCTTGATAATAAAAAAATTGAAAATATTGATGATGATGAAATAACGGCTTCTGTTTTAAATACACCTAATAAGAATGCACTAAATGACGAGTTGAATGAGTTAGTAGAGAACTATTTGAACTCTTGTAAAAGTTCATACAGCAATTTACGTAACTTCCTGATTGAGGTTTATAGCTATGGCAGTAACGTATCTATCTGTAATGATATTCGTAATATTAGTGATAATAATCTCATTGAATTTGCACGCAAATTACGTGATGGCGTTCCTGTTGCTGCACCTGTATTTGAGGGTCCAAAAGATGAACAAATAGCAAAATTATTTGAACTTGCTGGTTTAGATAACTCTGGACAAGCTGTATTATATGACGGTTGCAGTGGTGAAAAATTCGACCGCAAGGTTACAGTTGGTTACATGTACATGCTTAAGTTGCACCACTTGGTTGATGGTAAAATTCATGCGCGTTCAGTAGGGCCTTATAGTTTGGTTACTCAACAACCTCTTGGAGGAAAATCTCATTTTGGTGGTCAGCGTTTTGGTGAAATGGAATGTTGGGCATTACAAGCCTATGGTGCTGCTTATACTTTGCAGGAAATGTTAACTGTGAAGTCTGATGATATTAATGGTAGAGTTAAGATTTACGAATCGATAATAAAAGGTGACAGTAATTTTGAATGTGGAATTCCTGAATCCTTTAATGTGATGATAAAAGAACTACGTTCTTTATGTTTAAATGTAGATTTAAAGCAAAATGATGTAGTGATTGAAGATATATCTCACACTAACATTGCACAACCTTTTAATGAAGTTAGCATATCGATTGCTAGCCCTGAAAGTATTAAGCGTATATCTTGTGGTGAGATAGAAGATGTTTCAACTGCAAATTATCGTACGTTCAAAGTTGAGAAAGGTGGATTATTTTGCCCTAAAGTTTTTGGTCCTGTCAATGACGATGAATGTTTATGTGGAAAATACAAAAAAAGAAGACACAGAGGTCGCATATGCGAAAAATGCGGAGTAGAAGTTACATCTTCTAAAGTAAGAAGAGAAAGGATGGGTCATATAGAGCTTGCATCTCCTGTTGCTCATATATGGTTTTTGAAATCGCTTCCTTCAAGAATTGGAGCATTATTGGATATGTCTCTCAGAGATATTGAGAATATTTTATATAGCGATAATTATATCGTGATAGATCCTCTTGTTTCGCCTTTTGAAAAAGGTGAGATTATTAGTGAAAAAGCTTATAATGAAGCTAAAGATAGCTATGGGATCGATAGTTTTGTAGCTATGCAAGGTGTTGAAGCTATAAGAGAGTTGCTAACGCGCCTTGATTTACATGAAATTAGAAAGAATTTAAGACTAGAGTTAGAGTCTGTTGCTTCTGAGATAAGAAGAAAGAAAATTATAAAGAGATTACGTATTATTGAAAACTTCATTAAGTCTGGAAATAGACCTGAGTGGATGATACTTACAACCATACCTATTTTACCACCTGATTTGCGTCCTTTGGTATCGCTTGAGAGTGGTCGTCCTGCAGTTTCTGATCTGAATCATCATTATAGGACTATTATTAATAGAAATAACAGGTTGAGGAAATTGTTGAGCTTAAATCCTCCTGAGATTATGATTCGTAATGAAAAAAGGATGTTACAAGAAGCAGTTGATTCTCTTTTTGATAATAGTCGTCGTAATACTTTGGTAAATAAAGCTGGTGCTGTTGGATATAAAAAGTCCATTAGTGATATGTTAAAAGGAAAACAGGGTCGTTTTCGCCAGAACCTCTTAGGAAAAAGGGTAGACTACTCTGGACGTTCTGTAATAGTTGTTGGTCCAACTTTGAAACTAAATCAGTGTGGATTACCAAAAAGAATGGCTCTTGAGCTATTCAAACCTTTTGTTTACTCAAAGCTTAAGATGTATGGTATGGCTCCAACTATTAAGTTTGCTAGTAAGTTGATAAGAGCAGAAAAACCAGAAGTTTGGGATATGCTTGAAGAGGTAATAAAAGAGCATCCTGTTTTGTTGAATAGAGCGCCTACGCTACATAGACTTGGTATTCAGGCTTTTGAGCCAATCCTTATTGAAGGCAAAGCAATACAGCTTCATCCGCTTGTTTGCACAGCGTTTAATGCTGATTTTGATGGTGATCAAATGGCAGTGCATGTGCCAATTTCATTGGAAGCTCAGCTTGAAGCTAGGGTGTTGATGATGTCCACTAATAACGTTTTAAGTCCTTCTAATGGCAGACCGATTATAGTTCCTAGTAAAGATATAGTACTTGGTATATATTATCTGACTTTACAAGAACCTAAGGAAGATAATTTACCATCTTTTGGTGCTTTTTGTGAAGTTGAGCATTCCTTGAGTGATGGTACTTTACATATTCATTCTAGTATAAAGTATAGGATGGAGTATATTGATAGTAGTGGTGAAATTCACTATAAAACTGTTTGTACAACTCCTGGACGGTTAATATTATGGCAGATTTTTCCTAAGCATGAGAATCTAAGTTTCGATCTAATAAATCAGATATTAACAGTCAAGGAAATAACTGGTATAGTTGATTTAGTATATCGTAACTGTGGTCAAAGCGCTACAGTGGTATTTTCTGATAAATTAATGGTACTTGGCTTTGAGTATGCCACATTTTCTGGTGTCTCTTTTGGTCGCTGTGATATGGTTATACCTGAAACTAAAGCTACACATGTTGATCACGCGAGGGGTGAAATTAAGAAATTCTCTATGCAATATCAAGATGGGCTAATAACTAGAAGTGAGAGGTATAACAAGGTTATAGATGAATGGTCTAAGTGTACGGATATGATAGCTAATGATATGTTAAAAGCAATATCTATATATGATGGAAATAGTAAGTACAACTCAGTGTATATGATGGTTAACTCTGGTGCAAGGGGTTCTACTTCACAGATGAAACAGCTAGCAGGAATGCGGGGGCTCATGACCAAACCTTCTGGTGAGATTATAGAAACACCTATAATTTCTAATTTCCGTGAAGGATTGAACGTATTTGAATACTTTAATTCTACTCACGGTGCGCGTAAAGGTTTAGCTGACACTGCACTTAAAACTGCAAACTCTGGATACTTAACTCGTCGTTTAGTTGATGTATCTCAAAATTGCATAGTTACAAAGCATGACTGTAAAACAAAAAATGGTCTTGTTGTGAGAGCTACAGTTGAAGGAAGTACTATAGTTGCATCTCTAGAGAGTGTTGTGCTGGGTAGAACAGCTGCAAATGATATATATAACCCAGTGACAAAAGAATTATTAGTAAAAGCAGGGGAATTAATTGATGAGGATAAAGTAAAGCAAATCAGCATTGCAGGTCTTGATGTTGTAAAAATTAGATCGCCTTTAACTTGTGAAATAAGTCCTGGTGTATGTTCTTTATGTTATGGAAGAGATCTTGCAACTGGTAAAATTGTTTCAATAGGTGAAGCAGTTGGTGTTATAGCTGCTCAATCCGTTGGAGAGCCGGGTACTCAGTTAACGATGCGTACTTTCCATATAGGTGGAGTAATGACTAGAGGCGTTGAATCCTCGAATATTATAGCTTCTATTAATGCTAAAATAAAGTTAAACAATAGTAATATAATTATAGATAGAAACGGAAATAAAATTGTGATAAGCCGTTCCTGTGAAGTCGTATTGATTGATAGCCTTGGTAGTGAGAAGTTGAAGCACAGTGTACCTTACGGTGCTAAGCTTTATGTAGATGAGAGTGGGTCAGTAAAAATTGGCGATAAAGTTGCGGAATGGGATCCTTATACATTGCCTATTATCACGGAGAAGACTGGTACAGTGTCTTATCAGGACTTAAAAGATGGAATTTCGATCACTGAAGTGATGGATGAATCTACAGGAATATCAAGCAAAGTAGTAAAAGACTGGAAATTGCATTCTGGTGGAGCTAATTTACGTCCTCGTATTGTGCTGCTTGACGATAATGGTAAAGTAATGACACTCGCAAGTGGCGTTGAAGCATGTTATTTTATACCAATCGGCGCAGTGCTCAATGTACAAGATGGTCAGAAGGTTCATGCAGGTGATGTTATTACAAGAACACCAAGAGAGTCAGTTAAAACTCGTGATATTACTGGTGGTTTACCGAGGGTTATAGAGTTATTTGAAGCACGTCGTCCTAAAGAGCATGCTATTGTTAGTGAGATAGATGGCTATGTAGCGTTTTCTGAAAAAGACCGTAGAGGAAAACGCAGTATATTAATTAAACCTGTAGATGAACAAATTTCTCCAGTTGAATATTTGGTATCAAGAAGTAAGCATGTAATAGTCAATGAAGGGGATTTTGTACGTAAAGGTGATCTATTGATGGATGGTGACCCTGATCTCCATGATATTTTACGTGTGCTTGGGTTAGAAGCTTTAGCGCACTATATGATTTCTGAAATACAGCAAGTTTATAGATTGCAGGGTGTTCGTATAGACAATAAGCATTTAGAGGTGATCTTAAAACAAATGCTACAAAAAGTGGAAATTACTGATCCTGGTGATACTATGTACTTGGTTGGTGAAAGCATTGACAAGCTGGAAGTTGATAGGGAAAATGATGCTATGAGTAATTCTGGCAAACGTCCTGCTCATTGTCTTCCTATTCTGCAGGGGATTACTAGGGCAAGTCTTGAAACTAGCTCCTTTATTTCTGCTGCCTCTTTCCAAGAGACAACAAAAGTACTTACAGAAGCAGCATTCTGCGGGAAGAGTGATCCTTTAAGTGGATTAAAAGAAAATGTTATAGTAGGAAGATTAATTCCTGCTGGTACAGGTTTGATTATGAATAAGATCAAAGCGCTTTCACTTTGTGATAATGTAGATAAATATGAAAAATATTTTGATATTGAAACTTATGACGAGAAATGGTTGATGGATAATAGTTGTCATTTACACTCTGGTGAGGAAGAGAGCGTGGTGGCATCACATTATGATCAGTCGAATTGAGTACAGCTAGTGTGTCTCGTGACCAAAAAAGCCAATGATATTTTCTTTCACTTCCGTGCTATCTGTCATGTTATTTACTCTCACGCGAAATTCGGATGAGCCTTGAAGCCCGCTACTGTACCAACCTATGTGTTTGCGGGCCATCTTTATTCCTGTATCATTTCCATAGTACTCAAGAATACTGTCGTAATGCTCAAGTATGATGTTTAACCTCTCTGAAGCAGTCGGTTCAGAAGTTTTACTTCCATTTAGAAAATTTATTGCTTGACTAATCAGCCAAGGTTTACCGTAGGCACCACGACCTATCATCACTCCGTCTGTTCCGGATTCTTTGAGAGCACTCTGAATATCATTTAAATTTTTAATATCGCCATTTACTATAACTGGGATTTTTACTTGCTCTTTAACATTTCTAACGAATTTCCAATCTGCTTGACCGTTATAAAGCTGTGCCCTTGTTCTTCCATGTACAGTAATCATTTTTGCTCCAAGATCCTCTGCAATTTTTGCTAAACGTGGAACATTGCGATTTTCATCGTTCCATCCGGTACGCATTTTTACTGTAACTGGCACATTCACTGCCTTGACTACAGCTTCAATTATTTCAGCAGCCTTTTTTTCATCACGCATTAGCGCTGATCCTGCATAACCGTTTACAACTTTTTTAACAGGGCAACCAAAGTTTATGTCTATTATTTTAGCTCCCATATCCTCATTTAGTTTTGCAGCTTCTGCCATTACATCCGGCTCGCATCCAGCAAGCTGCACAGCGGTTAATTCATCGACTTTTGCTTTTTGCAGACTCTGACGAGTTTGTATAATCATAGCTCTGCTTGCAATCATCTCTGAAACTAACAAACTTGCGCCTAGCTTCTTTACAATACTTCTAAACGGATAATCAGTTGCCCCTGACATTGGAGCTAAAATAACTGAAGAATCAATCGTCAAACTTCCTATTTGGAGGGGCATAAGGTTAATGGTAATCCTTCATTGTAAACTATATAGCAACCTGAGCTGTATTCTGCACCCTTGAGGTAAGAGAGGTGTCCGTTCCTGGTGGAAGATCGCATAAAAGCCCGTTTTCTAAATGTTCCCTCCATTCTTCATCCTTCATAAGTGCTTCTGCAAACTCTCTTCTTTTCTCGTTCAAATCAAATTTATATTCTGATAACTTTTTGTCAATGTCTTCAAATGACTTGCCTTCATTAAACATTTGTGTAATTCTATGGGCATTTTCTAGTGCAAATATTCCACAGTTACAGCTATCATTTTGCTGCTTAGCTGGAGAGCTTCTTATATTATCACTTCCTATTCCCAAAATTTCTTCCAGTGCACTTACCATATTGTCGGTATCTATTGGAACATTAACTAATTCATTTTTCTTGTCCCGACACGTTTGTGCTGTTTTTTGGACATCTTCACCCATTTCTTTTTTTCCTTGTGCATTCAACTTACTAGCTTGGTCAGTAAGAGGTGCAACTAACTTGTTTTTAATTTCATTTGCAAGTCCTATGCTACTACGTTTACTACCAGGACTTGGTAAATTGGTACTAAAAGAATCACAGTAATAAGCTCTAAATTGCTTATTATTTGAGTCGTATGCAACAACTAGCGTTACCCAATGATTACCACCCAAATTAATAACTGAAGTAAATATCCTTTTCGAGTTCTTTCGTTCTGCTTTATTTTTATATTCTCTCAACCTTTCACTCAAGGATTCAAGATTGCCAGGAATACAGAAGAATACACCATTTGTAGAACCCTCTGAATATCCATATTTAATTCTTGCAATATGAGCAATATCATGTTGCTGTAGCCAGTAAGTATAGTCTTTTCTATTTGTCTGATGCACAAGAGTGTCCAAATTTTCATGAAACTCTTTACCCCCCAAACCACTATCCAAAGAGCTTCTACGACTACTGTTCCTTGAATCGGGTTCACTGCCTGGTACAATACCACTATCTCCATCTTGAGTTTTTTGCTCACCTTGACCTGCTCCTTTTCCATTAATATAGTTCTTTGCTAAGTGAAATAAAGGTTTAACAACCATTTTGTATGCTACTGTAAGAATTATTCCCATTAAAACCCAAACTACGGGGTTAGAGATGAGCATAGCAAGTGGAAAGGTCAATAGAGGGAATCCTATTACCGCTCCTAAACAGCCAACAGTAGATGTAGCTGCTAGATATATACCAAGAGAGTAGATAACGAATTTTCCACCAGCAAAGTAAGTGCTCTTTTTAAATTGATTATATTTTTCTGTGATGTCCAACATACTACATCCTATGAACGCTAAGTTAATTAATTTTAACAAATTCTAACAAAAAAATCAACCATAATAATTTTAGTAGTATGAGAATATATTGAATATTAAGAGCTTTTGGAGTACAGTAATAATGTTAGTAATAGCACAATATATGCACGATATAGAATATATACGCAAAAACCCTGAAGGATTTGAAAAGGCAATGAAAAGCAGGGGAATTAGAGAGTTTACTGCAAAAGAGATATTAGAAATCGATCATGAGAAAAGGTCATTAACCACTAAATTGCAAGATTTAAATAGGCAGCGCAATGAAATCACAGAGGAAATAAAGAAGCTTAAAATGAGCAAAAGCCCCTGTGAAGAGCAAATAGAGTTGTCAAAAGACATCACGAATGAGATAGAGGCAATCAGCTTAAAAGAACAAGCAGAAAAGGATAAGTTAGTGAATGTTTTATCTAACTTGCCAAATATTCCTGCGCAAGATGTGCCAATAGGCGCAGATGAGAACTCTAATTTAGAGGTGAGAAGATATGGAGGAAAAAGACAGTTTGATTTTACAGCAAAATCTCATTATGAGCTCGGGGAAAAGTTAGGTTTAATGGACTTTGAACAAGCGGCGAGAATTTCCGGATCAAGATTTGCGATATTAAAAGGACAGTTAGCTAAGCTTGGACGAGCGCTAATAAATTTTATGCTTGAAATGCATGTTAATGAATTTGGCTATACTGAGGTATACCACCCAGCTTTGGTAAAAAACGAAGCTATGTATAACGTTGGTCAGCTACCGAAATTTTCTGACGATTCGTATTTAACTACCGACGAATTGAGGTTGATTCCCACAAGTGAAGTGTTTTTAACAAATTTAGTTGCTGACAAAATAATGGAAGAAAAAGAACTGCCTATTCGCTTTACTGCATATTCGGAGTGCTTTCGTAAAGAAGCAGGTAGTGCAGGTCGCGATACCAGGGGCATGATAAGGCAACACCAATTTGGTAAAGTGGAGTTGGTAAGCATCACAACTGAAGACCAATCAAATGATGAGCTTGAGCGTATGACGAGTGTTGCTGAAGAGATATTAAAAAAATTAGAATTGCCATACAGAGTAATGCTGCTTTGCAGTGGCGATATGGGTTTTGCTGCACAAAGGACTTATGACATAGAGGTATGGTTACCTGGGCAAAATAAATATAGAGAAATATCAAGCTGCTCAAATTGTGGTGCATTTCAAGCAAGAAGGATGAACGCTAAATACTCTTCAGAAACTGATAAAAAGATAAAAAAATATGTTCACACTTTAAACGGCACAGCTTTAGCTATAGGAAGAACGATTATTGCCATAATGGAGAATTATCAAAATTCTGACGGGTCGATTGCAATACCAAACGTGTTGCAAAAATACATGAGTAATGATACTGTTATAAGCAAATAATAATTTTGACATATAGAAAAGCGAGGAAATAAAGATGAAGGTTCTGGTTATAGGTTCTGGTGGGCGTGAGCACGCTCTACTTTGGGCTCTAAAAAAATCTCCTATCTTGACTGAGTTATATGTAACTCCTGGTCGCCAGGCCATGGAAAATTTGGGAGTTCTTGTGGATGTAAATATTCAAAATTCAGTGGATGTTACACAATTTTGCAAGAAAGAAAATATAGAGTTGGTTGTTATTGGTCCAGAACAACCAATAATTGATGGGCTTGCTGATGATTTAGTTGCAGAGGGAATAAGTGTTTTTGCTCCAAGTCAAGCAACTGCAAAACTTGAGGGATCAAAGTCTTTCACCAAAGGACTATGCAAGCGATATGGCATACCAACTGCCAAGTACGAGTGTTTTGTTGATGAAGGATTAGCTAAAGATTTTGTACGTAGCAATAAAATAAAGTTTCCACTTGTAGTGAAAGCAGATGGAATTGCGGCAGGGAAAGGCGTGATGATATGTTGCGCAGAAAACGAAGCTTTTTCAGCAATAGATTCAATGCTGGTGGAGAAAGAATTTGGTGAATCAGGTGAAGAAATAATCATAGAAGAATTTTTAATTGGAGAAGAAGTAAGCTTTTTTGCTCTTGTTGATGGGTTGAAAGTAGTAACTCTTGGGTGCGCAAAAGATTATAAGAGAGTGAATGAAAATAATGAAGGCCAAAATACTGGGGGTATGGGATCGTACTCATCACCTTCAATTATAAGTAAGGACATGGAGCAAAAAATCATCCAAAAAATAATATACCCTACAGCTCAAGCATTGGTTAACATGGGTACGCCTTATAAGGGAGTACTCTTTGCTGGTTTAATGATTTGCAGAGATGGCCCAAAACTTCTCGAGTATAACGTTAGATTTGGTGATCCAGAAACGCAATCTATATTACCTAGATTTGATTCAAATTGCGATTTGTTAAAATTGATGTTGTCAGTTGCAGAAGGGAAGTTAAATGTCAAAATGGTGGAACTTAACAACAAATCTACAGTTTGTGTAGTTGTTGCAAGTAAAGGCTATCCGGGTGATTATCAAAAGGGAGAAGTAATTAAGGGATTAGATAAGATTGAAAGCATTCCTGGTGTGTTGGTGTTTCATGCTGGTACTAAATTGGATGAAAGTGGTAACTTAGTTTCCGATGGCGGAAGAGTGCTAAATATAGTAGCAGAAGGGAGCACTATAGAGGAAGCCAAAAGTAAGGTGTACTCAGCATTAAATTTTTTAGAATGGCCAGGGGGCTTCTTCAGATACGATATTGGTAGTTAATATTAACTACAGATGTGCCAGAAAGTGTATTAAATAGGACTTGATCTGACACTTAAAATAAGTAAGTTATAAAATAATAAAAGAAAGGAGATCAATATTATCTTTAGAAAGAAAATCTACTATTCTTTGACAGATCGATGTTGATCATTGGTTGCGTTCTTACAATGGGACAATCAGGCAAATACTGCTATCCTATGCAAATTTTTTGGATAGTAAACATATTGCTTTTCAGAAGAGTATTAGTAGCATTAAACAACAGCCTGATATTAGTTTTGACTACGTCAATTCTTCTGTCAGTTAATTCTTGTCTGTCAGATCAAATCTTGTCTTTTACAAACACTCCCGACTTTTAATGACCAAGCAAATCAAGTTAAAATCATTAAGCCGGCTATTGATAAAAAACCTTATGCTTTTTGCTTGATCGGAGGTGTCACCTCTGCACTTTCTGCTCCATCTAGGGTACTACTTGGTTTTTCTGTAGTAATTTTTTGAGTACTACCATCTACCTTATTCTTGATATCTGCTCCATATGATCTTAATACTTCAATAGCTTTTTTGTTTTCACTATTCAGCGCAATATCTAAAGCATCCATTCCATCATTATTTTTGTGGTTGATAAAATTTTCTAGCTCAAAGCTTTTTATATACTGTTCAATAACGAGTTTCACTACTTCTCCAGAGCAATTATTGGCAGCAGGAAAAAGTACTGTATTGTTATTATTGTCTTTTTTTGTTATGTCTGCTTTAAGCTCGTTTATTAAATATTTGATAACTTCTACTCTGCTATCATTCCCTGCTTCAGTGCATTGCCTGGTAGCTAAAAATAAAGCTGTTCGCCCATTGTTATCTACATCTTCAATATCTTGCCCCTTATCAATTAAGGCTTGTATTACACTTTTATTTCCATATAAAGCAGCAAAGTGAAGAGGAGTGTGTCCTTCGGTGCTTTCTCTTTCATTAATCAATGCACCATGGCTAGCTAGTAATTCTATAAATTCTGGCGTATCTGCAAACACTGCAAAATGCGTTGGTGTTAAACCATCTTTATCATTGATTTTTGTTTTTGCGTTAACATTTGCTCCATTTTTTATTAGCAGTTTCGCTATTTCTAATTGTTTACGTCCAATGGCAATATGCAGTGGCGTACGATTGCGCTCATCGTTATCATTGACGTTTACGCCATACTTTATTAGTAGTTCTGCAGCTTCAATATTACCTTCCTGAATTGCAACATATAAGGAAGCATATCCATCTTTTGTTTCCTCTATCATAGAGAATTACGAACATACTAATTTATATATTATTAAGAATTATTATTAAATTTTTATTAATATTATATTAATAATGATTGAGATTTTAATTAAACAAAAATATTTATATTCGAAATGAGCCTAATACCAATTCCGACTGCAGAATAAACAATTTATATATCTACATTCATATTCACCAGAACTAAGCTCAATTTGATTTGTTAATAATGAGACTTGGTATAAGTTGTCATTCTAGCGTTGCTCGTACAGTTGTAGACGTTAAGCCTATTTAGTACTGCATATCAAGCTCATACTCAGTATGTAAATCTTTGACTAAAGCTACAACGTATTCTTTTTGAACAATTATACTGATTTTGATTTCAGATGTTGTGATAGCAAGTATTTCTACCTTTTTTTCGCTTAAAACCTTGAGTGTGCGGTGCATCACTTCAGCGTTAGACATAACACCAATACCAATTATTGAAATTTTAGCTACATTATTGTTTATAGCATAATTTTCATTCTTATTCAGTAACTTTTCCATTAAATCAATATCAAATTTGGAGATAACAAAACTTGACCCATGTATCATATCAATTTTAACGTTTGCTCCTGCTATATCTCTTAAAGTACGCAAGTTATTTGCAAGGTTAGTGAAAGTTACAAGAGCTTCATTAGTGCTATAAGTTATTCCAGTAATTAAGTATCTCTCTAGTACCTCCCTTTTGTGTAGCACTGTGGTGCCTTCTACTTCCTTAAAAGTGGATAGCACTTGCACTTTAATGTCATGTTTCATTGCAAGTTGTACTGAACGATTATGCAATATTTTAGCACCAGATGACGATATTTCCAACATTTCATCGTAAGAGATAAATTTGAGCTTGCGTGCCTTTGGAACAATTCTTGGGTCTGCTGTATATATTCCATCAATATCAGTAAAAATTTCGCAAGTTCTAACACCAAAGGCTACCGCAAAGGCAACTGCTGATATATCAGAGCCTCCTCTTCCAAAAGTAGTGATTCTATCATCATTTATACCCTGAAAACCAGCGATGATCGCAGCAGTATAACCCTCAGCAAAAGATCTTTTCACACGGTCAATCTTTATTGTTTTTATTTTAGACTCAGAATAAAAATCATCAGTTACAATTGGTAACTGCCAGGCAAGCCACGATTTAGCATTAACTCCGATCGATTGGAGAGTGATAGCTAATAGACCGCAAGAGATTTGTTCTCCTGCTGAAAGCATAACGTCATACTCTGATAACTCTTGTCTGTAACTTAAATTTGAGATTTGCCTAGCCTGAAAAACCATTTGGTCAGTAAATCCTGCAACAGCAGATACAACAACGATTACATTACAACCTTTCTCAATATCGTTTTTTATCAAATTTGCAACTCGGTTTAAATCAGTTAGCGAAGTCCCACCAAATTTTTTTATGATTATTTTGTCCATAGTTACAATATAACTCTCTTCTGAAGAAAAATATAGTTTTTGTAGAGATAGCAGCTTGCAAACCATTCAGAAAAGGGAAGACAAAACTATAAAAAACCATAGGCGCCAGATGGTTTTTAGCTAAAGTCAAGTGTCTGGAATTTTAGACATAGAATCCCCCATATGAACAAGATTCAGAAAAAATGCAACGTACATTGGGCAGAGATTAAGTATATGTATACACGCTGAAGAAGATACACTACATTTTTTACTGAATTTAACTATTTAATAGAAAAGTCTGCAGATGAAGATAGATTTCGAGCTCTCTAAATATCTCTACTGTCATTATAATGAGGTTTCAAGTATGCGGAAGTAATTTTTTTAGTTAAAATAAAAAAGTTTTCTGCTATAGCACGAATTAAACCACTAAGCAGCAGGAGACCTTGCATGACCTCCAAAAAATGCTTTTACTCTTTCAAGATAAGTAGGTGGTTCCGCAGGGATTTCTACATTATCTATCACAGCACTTACTGCTTCCTTAATATCTTCATCTGTGATCAATTCCTTCAATTTCTGTTTTATAGGACCTCTTCCAACATCTTGGCCATACTTATTGTAATAATCCACATACAGCTTATTAAAAACAAATTGTTTCACCTCTGTCATCAGCTTGTCTATACTTCCTTTTACTTTAGAATCTATCTCATTTTCAGAATAAAAATCATCAAAGTTATCTTTTAAAACCTTTATCCCTTTACTTTTACAATGCCTAAAAAACTCTTCCGTAATGCTTGGCATTCTTTCGTACACTTGAGCGTTTACCTCAACTGTAAAGTTATTTTTAGCTTCAAGACAACTAAGTGAATAAATAATACGATTAAACATTCCAAGATGACATGCACCATTTCCTTCTTTTAAACGCATCAGTAACATGCACTTTAGAAAATCTGTATCTAACTTTTGATCCTTAGCTGCAGTCAAAACTAAATTTGCAACTTGTGTGAGAGTAAGGCTAGTTCTTGATTCTTGCCAAGCCGCTCTGTTAGAGTTATTAAAGTTAAGATAAAGTTTTAATTGCTCTTTTTGATCCCTTGTCAACTCATCTGAACCATTTATGTAATCCTCAAATTCTTTATCCAGTACATTTGGTTGAGCTCCAAATTTCTGTTTTAACTCTTGAGCGCATTGGAGAATACTTTGCTCAAAACTACTCGTGTGAACGCTCTGACTACTAGTGCCCACATCACTTACATTAAACAAAAAGCTGAATTGTTTGACATTTAAACCCAAAGGTGAGAAAAGCCTCACTAATGGATACTTTATCAATTCAAGAAGTGCCACTGGGATTAATAATATAGTATTGATAAGCACTAAACATATTCTAGCACCTATTGCTCTACTATTTGATAACATTCTGCTGAGTTCTTATACCTTCGATGCACAGTACAAAAATGGTAATTGAATGCAATATATTAAATATATAGAGAAAAATAGAATCTTATCTTTCAATCCTATCGTTGGGTCATTATATACTTCAGAAAAAATGTTATCATCACTGTTTTTATTTTTGAAAGACTGATAGCTGCTTGTAATCTTTTCTGTAAAGATAGAACAGAGCTTATGCAGTCCGTAGCACAAAACGCAAGTGGCAAGTAAAACTGCAAGTGTTCCAAAAACAGCTAACACCTCACTTGAAGTTTTGGCAAGAAGGAATGCATAAAGCGCATTAATAAAGATATCAAGTAAATATTCAGATAAAAACAATGCTCCAATAGCGGAGACAAAGAGTAAAATATACCCACAAACAACCAAAAATATTTTTAACCTCGGATTCATAACCCCCTCTTAATAATCTGTTAATATAATCTATTTTAGGAATAAATTGAAAAAAATGCAAGTTTTTATAAAGATCGATTGAAATTTCTGAGCTTCAGTTATATTGTTAATTTATTCAGATAAGAATTGAAAGTTATTGTGTCAAATAAAATAGGTTTTTGGGCTATTTTTGCCTTAGTGATTAGTAGTCAAATTGGCTCTGGAATTTTTATGCTTATCTCAAGTTCATATGACTCAAGTATTTGAAATAAAGCAATCCAATACACTCTTGTTGATTCCATAGCTACAGTTGTAACTTTACACTTTTTCAACCATCGTGCTAAATTATGAAGATCTGTAGTAAAGCAGCCAAATTTCTGAACACGTTGCTCATCTCTTCCCTCAGGTACACACACATAGTGTACAGATGAACCAACATCTATTCCTGCTGCATTAGATTTCTAATTTACTTTTTGTTTTTGCCGTCTCAAGTTCCTCCTTATATAATTTCTAATGTAGAAGCACTTTAGCTTGGAACGGTTAGATTATACAATCTTCTAAACGAGGTAGTCTGCAAGGACTCCATCAATGGTTTAACCGTTCCCTCCAAAACCATGCTTATATACGGGCACTTAAGGCGCCATTGGGCTTATCGGTTATAACTGCAAAAGTACTCCCACAAAATTATACTTACAGACTGCTAAAAACAAAAGTAGTGGAGTTTCTTTCCGGTTTAACAGACTTTGTCTGTTCGTTGCTTATATCTCAGTGTTCGTACAGTTATGGGCTGTGCCTTATGGTGTGATGTTCTACGAGTTGGGTAACAGGAGGGAATGCAAACAGTCTAATAGCGCAGCAACACGGAACCCCATGTGAGACCTGCACCTATTGAAATCAGCAGTGCCAGGGTTCCTAATTTTATTTTTGATTTTTGTATTGCATAATCAAGTGCTAGTGGGATTGATGCCGCTGAGGTATTTGCATGTTGATCAACGGTATTAATCACTTTCTCTATAGGGAAATCTAACTTCTTTACTACTGCTTCAATAATACGAATATTTGCTTGAGGGGGAATGAGCCAGTCAATATCAGTAATTTTTAAATTATTGCATTTCAGAGTTTCCTCTATTAAGGCTGTTAACTTATCCACTGCATGTTTAAACACTTCTCTTCCATTCATGCATATTTTTCCAGAATCACCAGTAGAGGATACCCCTCCGTTCGTACATAGTATGTCCACATTGCCATCAGAGTGTAAGTTTGTTGATATGATGCCGCTTCTACCCAGTTCTGATTTCATCACCACTGCACCAGCACCATCACCAAAGAGTACACAAGTTGACCTATCTTCCCAATCAACAATCCTAGACATTATTTCAGCACCTATAACTAGTGCATATTTAATTCTATTGTTAGACTTTATGAGCGAATCAGCAACTGTAACTGCATATATAAAACCAGAGCATACTGCTTGTACATCAAAAGCAAATGCGTTTTTACATTTTAGCTTACTTTGTACAATCGTTGCACAGCTAGGAAAAGTTTTATCAGGCGTTGTTGTGGCAACTATGATTAAATCAATTTCATCTACTGAAATTTTAGCTTTTTCTATAGCATTTCTTGCTGCATTTACAGCTAAGTCTGACGTTAACTCTCCTTCATCTGCTATATGCCTTTGAACTATTCCTGTTCTCTGCCTTATCCATTCATCGCTCGTCTCAACTATCGATGCAATTTCGTTGTTACTCAACGTTTTCCTTGGTAGGTAAGATCCAGTGCTTAATATGAAACTTTTATTCAATATGACTTACCCCGTTAATTATCTTTTGATTTAAATTTTCACTAATTGCATTTACTGCAAATTTTATGGCATGGGCAAAAGAAATAGCATCAGAATTTCCATGACTTTTAATGATGATACCATTCAGCCCTAAAAACATAGCTCCACTTCTAATTTTGGGATTAAAACGTGTTAAAGCTCTATTTAGTTTGGATTTTAACAACATACCAACAAGCATCTTTGTTGCCCATGAGCTCAGTACTTCCTGCTTTATTAGATTGATAAAAGTATTAGCGGTTGCCTCAGCTGTTTTGAGCATTACATTGCCAACAAAACCATCAGCAACAATCACATCTATATTGCCCTCTAAAAATTCACTTGCCTCTATATACCCTTTGAAATTAATGCCTGGAGCGTTTTTAAGCAACTCAAAAGCGCCGCGCACTGAGTCATTACCTTTAACTTCTTCTGTGCCGATATTTAGCAAAGCAACTTCAGGATTGTCAATTTTTAGCGCTACTTTTGCAAATATATTTCCCATTAATGCAAATTGAAATAATGAGTCGGCATTACAATCGACATTTGCACCAAGGTCAAGCAAAGCAAAGCTTTTTGTCTTAGTTGGACAGATAGAGGCAATAGCAGGACGATAAATGTTTGGTAATGTTCCTAAAATAAATCTGGAAATTGCCATCAACGCCCCGGTGTTGCCTGAAGACACCACTCCAAAAGCTTTACCTTCTTTCACTGCAACAATTGCAGCTTTCATACTTGAGTCTTTACGATGCCTCAGTGCAAAAGATGGCTTATCATTTGCAAGGACATTGTCAGAACAATGAGTAAACTCAGAATTATTGCTTACTTTTTTGTATTTTGAAAGCAAAGGAGATACTTCTTCCTTATCTCCATAAATATGAAAAAAAACTTTAATGCCTGGGTCAACAAGATTATCCAAAAAAAAACCAGCACCCTGAATTACGGAAAGAGGCGCAAAATCGCCCCCCATAGCGTCAAGTGCAATAACTATATTATTATTGACCGTAGATAACATATCATAATAGTCATTCTGCCTGTTGCTTAATGAAAACTCGTTTTCCTTTGTAACTGCCATCAACTGCCACGTTATGAGGCAACATGAATTCCCCAGTTGTTGAACATACCACAACATTCTTAGGCTCAATAGCATGATGAGAACGATGCATATTACGCCTTGACTTTGACTTTTTTCTTTTTGGAACTGCCAAAATTTCCTCCATTCTACTACAAAATACAATACATTAGTAACATGTTTTTTACAGGAAGTAAACAGGGATAGTAAAATAAGTAAGGTTTGCTTACGTAATTGAGTTCTATAGCTAAAGTGGCTCTACAATTTGAAAAACCGTCATTCCGCTACTCGTTAGCGGAATCTATACCGCGAATGAATTGCGGTATGACGTAGGGAAACCTTTCTTGGGTTAAGCTTTAAATTAAAACATCAAGTATATTGAACTTAAAACATATCTCAGCTATACTTTGCGATAAAGTTAATAAAAATTTTAATAAAATCAGTAACTCTAGCTAAAATGAATACAAAGTGAGCTTTTTTGATATAAATAGTGTTAGAATAATTGGTAGGTACTTTATCAATTTTTTGTTAAGGCTTGGTAGTGCATTCATATTTTTTATTCAATCTCTATACCACTGCCTTGTGCCGCCATATTATTTTAGCAACGTAGCAAGACAAATTATAGAGATAGGCTTTTTCTCTCTGCCAATTGTTGGGCTTGCTGGAGTTTTCATAGGAGCGGCGATAGTTTTACAAAGCAGCTTGAGTGACTCATTAATTAACCAAGAGCAGATAATACCCAAACTTGTTACGATCACTATCATTAAAGAGTTAGGACCAGTTTTGATCAGCTTAATAATGGTAGGAAAGGTTGGATCATCAGTTGCAGCAGAAATTGGTACGATGCGCATCACCGAGCAAATAGATGCCCTTACAACTTTGAACATCAACCCTTTCAAATATTTAATTGCACCAAGGATTTTAGCGTCAATCATAGTATTTCCCATACTTACAGTATGTGCAGATTTAATAGGAATATTTGGAGGATGCATCACTGCAGTCTTCGAATTTAACCACAATTTAAATATATACATTAAACACACAGCTCAGTTCTTTAATACGTATGATTTTATAACTGGGCTAATAAAAGCAACTGCATTTGGCGCCATAATTTCTGTCTCAAGTTGCTATTACGGTTACCATTGCAAAGAAGGTGCACGAGGAGTAGGTGTTGCTACAACATCAACTGTTGTTTTATCGTCCATACTGATCATTTTAGCAAACTACATGATTACTTTGATACATGCGTAACTCCATAATATCAATATCGAACTTAAGCTTATCTTTTGATGACAGGACAGTACTAAAAGATCTAAATTTTGATATATTAAAAGGGGAATCATTAGTCATACTTGGTGGCTCAGGAAGCGGCAAATCTGTATTAACAAAAACAATTATCGGCTTGCTTGCTCCAGACTCAGGGTCTGTTAAAATAAATAGTAAAAGCAAAAATAAATTTGGGGTTTTATTTCAAAATTCCGCTTTATTTGACTATGTTACAGTGTGGGAAAATATATCTTTTAATTATAAAAAACGCTTTAATATCAGCAAAAAGGAGGCAAAACAGCTAGCAATTGAAAAGCTAAATGATGTTGGATTGGAAGAAAATATAGCAGATATGTTTCCAATAGAGTTGTCAGGTGGAATGAAAAAAAGAGTAGCACTTGCAAGGGCGATTGCACACAATCCAGAAATCATTATTTTGGATGAACCAACTTCAGGATTGGACCCAATTATGTCAGATATAGTAAACGAGATAATAATAAAATTGTCTGGAGATCTTAACCCTACAATTATCACGATTACACATGATATTCATAGCGCATTTAAAATAGCTGATAAAATAGCAGTATTATATGAAGGGGAGATCATTTTCCATGGAACTGTTCAGGAAATACAAAATACTAATAACGAATATATAAAAAAATTCATTCGTTATATATAGCTAAAGATATATACACTATTGCTAACAATCATATTTTTGAGTTTTCACTCTGTAAAAGGTAGCGGACATTGGAATTCAGATTTTTTTCAAACTGGATCCTATATAAGATAACAGAATTGTTTGTATTAGTTATATATTCAAGAACCTTATTGATATTTTGCAATATTTGTGATAAAATAATAGCTTAAGGTTGAGAGTAAAAATTTATGAGTGAAGCTCAAGGTCCAAACATTGCAGAATGGCAAGCGCAGCAGCAACACCAAGAGGCTGCTGGTGAGAAAAGTGGTTTTGGTCTTGGTCATAGTGACTCTGTTTCAACAGTCGTGGATGGAATGAAATGGTTGTTCAACTTTCATGAAGGAGCAATTGCTGCTTATAGTAACGTGTTTGAAGGTTTGGTGAGTGGCAGTAGTCTAGTAACGCTGTTTGGAAAGTCAGGTAATATGTTTGGCATAAAACTTCTTGAAGGCCTTGCAGAATATTTTTCAGGTGGAGGTGGGGAAGATATGCCATCAGAAGGAATGGATATGGCTCATGGTGATGATGGACATCACTCAGATGATTACCCTCATGCCAATAACGAAATAGCTCATAATGCTGATGGTTTGCAAGACATGCATGATGCAGGTGATCACCATGGTCAATCTTTTTCACCTGGTCCTTCACCATCTGTTGGCGATGACCACGGACATGAACTTGGTTAAACGCTTAAAAACTATTGAATAGTTGGGAGAAAGCCTCGCAAGAAAAGTTGCTATTGTTATGAGTTTGTCTTAGTGAAAAAGGTTTCAGTTTTAGGATCAACAGGAAGCATTGGAAAAAAGACTGTAGATTTGCTCTCAAAGAGAAAAGAAGAATACCAAGTGGAAGCACTAAGTGCCCATTCGAACTTTGCTCTACTGGCACACCAAGCAAAGCTGCTAAATGCAAAATATGTTGCTATCTCCGATGAAAGGCTTTACAAAGATTTGAAAGAAAGTTTACTTGGTACAGATGTAAAAATAGCAATTGGTGCTACAAATATTGCTACCATACCTGTTGATCTCTCAGTTGTTGCAATAGTTGGCATTGCAGGCCTTGAGCCAGTTATGGAAGTTATAGAAAGCGGTACCAAAGTCATTGCATTGGCAAACAAAGAAAGCATTGTTTGCGGTGGAAAGTTATTACTCAAAAAAGCTAAAGAAAAAAACGTACAAATAATCCCTATTGACTCTGAGCACAATGCAATTTTTCAAGTTTTGCAAAATGACGATAAATGCGTAGAAAAGATCATACTTACTGCTTCTGGTGGACCATTCTTAAATTATAGCCTTGAGCAATTAAAAAATGTTGTGGTAGATAAGGCGCTTAGTCACCCTACTTGGAATATGGGAAAGAAAATCTCGGTTGATAGCGCAACAATGATGAATAAGGCACTAGAGATAATAGAAGCACATAACTTATTTAATATCAGCCCGAATAAAATTGAAGCAGTAGTGCATACTGAGTCAATAGTACATGGAATTGTAACTTATAAGGATGGGTTCAACTTTGCTGTGCTTGCAGAAACTGACATGGCAATTCCTATTTCATATGCTCTATCTTGGCCGGAAAGATCAGCTTTAAATTATAAACTAGACCTAACAAAGCAAGGAAAATTGACCTTTCAAGAGCCAGACCATAAGCATTTCCCTGTGCTAAAGCTTAGCATGGAAGTGTTAAACTCTTTTGCTCCACAAACAAACAGTATTGTGCTCAATGCTGCAAATGAAGTAGCTGTTAATGAATTTTTGAAGTCACGAATCGGCTTTTTAGAAATAGTAGAGGTAGTGGAATCAACAATGGAAAATTTTGATAGTTATACTGATATTAATTCACTATCTGATATAATAAATATTGATTGTGAAAGTCGTATTATTGCTAATAAAATTGTTGAAAGTAAAGTTGTTGCATATAGCTAGAGTAATGTAACCAGACTGCATTCTGTGATTTTTAGCAAAACACGATCTTTCATTTGAGCTTTCTTCAATTTAAAGTAAATACAGAAAATTGCTGCCTATAGCTA
>CACPSE010000012.1:0-28229 GCA_902636535.1 uncultured Wolbachia sp.
TCGAAACTATTGATTATAGCATTTTTTAGCTGATCATCTGAAGCAACAAGATCTATAGCTCTCTTAACCACCTCGCCATTGTTTTGTAAAATAGCACCTACGAGCTTCTTAGGGTTATTAAGGTTATTAGTTATATCGACTATAAAGCGCTCTAACTGACCATCTGAAGCAACAGAATCTTTGATTATTTTAGCTAATCTTTCATTACCCTGTAAAATATTAGGCAGTGTTTCATATTGTCGTTGATCAAGCATTAGCCCCCCTATTTTGAAAATAAATAACTTTAACTATATAGCACATTGGAATCCAAGAATCATATCCCTACTTTAACAAGCTTGAATACTTTAGTTAGATATACTATAAAGACGATTCCCTGCACTACCATGATAATATAATTGTTACTGTGGCTTCTGTCAAGCAAAACTTTCAATTAGGCACTTTTCTTATTTTCCTGTTTCTTAAATACACCAATATGCTCACTATCGCTGCAGGAGTGATGCCTTGTATTTGCTTTGCAATGCCAACCGTCGCTGGTTTTATCGTCTGCAACTTTTCTATTACTTCACTTGACAGGCCTTTAATCTGTGAGTAGTTGAAATTAGTTGGAATTTGAGTGTTAATTTCCTCTCGTAAAAACTTCATATCCGCTTCTTGTCTTATTAGATAAGGTTTGTATTTTGCTTCAATTTCAACAGCTTCGCATATTTCATTCTTAGTTATGCTACCCATTGCGGCGTCATTCCAGCGCGTTAACTCCGGCCATATTTCTTGTAATTTATTCCAGTCGATGTTTGGATAGCTAAGTAAATCTAGTGCCGTTTTTCTTATCCCATCATAAGATATTTTGATACCATAAGACCTAAGCTGCTCAGGAGTAATCGTCAGACTCCCTAACTTCTCTTCAAGCTGCTTAATGGATTCAAGTTTATTCTGTAAAACAGAGTATCTCTCATGCGAAACAAGGGAAATATCATAACCTTTTTGTGTTAATCTTCTATCTGCATTGTCTGACCTGATAGCTAGCCTATATTCTGCACGCGAGGTAAATAATCTATAAGGTTCGATCACCCCTTTGGTGACTAGATCATCTATCATTACGCCGATATATGAGTCTGTGCGATGAAGAACAAAGCTTTCTTTTTTTTCAGATGCAGAAAGTGCTGCATTAATTCCGGCGATAATTCCTTGCCCTGCTGCTTCTTCATATCCAGTGGTGCCATTAATTTGGCCGGCGAAATATAGACCTTTGACTTTCTTAGTTTCAAGAGTATGAAATAGCTCTCGTGGATCAATATAGTCATACTCAACTGCATATCCAGGTCTTAATATTTCTGCATTTTCAAGTCCTTTGATGCTCTTTATCATTTCACGCTGCACTTCAATAGGCAATGAATTTGAAATTCCGTTCGGGTATACAGTATCATCATCCAGGCCTTCTGGCTCTAGAAATATTTGATGACTACTTTTTTCTGCAAATTTATTAACTTTAACTTCAATTGATGGGCAGTATCTTGGTGCTATAATATCATCCAAATACGAAGAAGCTGACCTGTGCAGATTCTCTCTGATTATTTTATGCGTGTTTTCATTAGTATGGGTAATAAAGCATGATACCTGAGGTTGGTTAATTTTTTCTGTGAGATAAGAAAACGGCACAGGTGGATTATCACCCACTTGTTCTTGCAATATTGACCAATTTATAGTGCCACGATCGAGCCTTGGCGGAGTTCCGGTGCGCAGTCTACCTAATTTGAAATTATATTTCTTCAACGTATTTGCAAGTTCTACTGCAGGCTTATCTCCCATTCTCCCTGAAGAAGTTACCTGCTCTCCTATATGAATCACACCTTGCAGAAAAGTTCCTGTGGTTAAAACGACTTTACCTGTTAGTATACTTTCACCAGAACTTGTTATTACAGCTTTAATGTACAATTCTCCATTGTTATTACTCTCTATAAGGAAATCGTCAACTGACTCTTCTTTTACCGCCAAATTGTTATAATTTAGAATAATTTCCTGTATTGCTTGCTTGTATAATTTTCGATCTGCCTGTGCACGCGGGCCCCATACTGCTGCACCTCTGCTGCTATTTAAAATGACTGAATGTATGCTTGCTTGATCGATTGCTCTTCCCATTATTCCATCAAGAGCGTCAACTTCCCTGACTACAACGCCCTTTGCAACTCCTCCGATTGCTGGATTGCAGGGCATTTCTCCTATAGTTGAAATTTTATGAGTTATAAGCAGCGTGTTTGCACCAAGGCGAGCTGCAGCCGCAGCCGCTTCGCATCCTGCATGACCTCCACCCACTACTACTACGTCATATTTATGCATGCTTTCCTGAGTAATTTTTACTCTACTAATATTCTAATTATTAGCGGTTAATGTCAAATTTTATAGTGATACCTCTCCTGTTACTCCGTACTGCACATACAACTATACGCACATTCGTTTTTGCTAAGGTAATTCGCACGACAAATGATGTCATGCCAGCACGTAACGTACAGCTGTACAAACATTGCAGTTTGCAGGTAATTTGTGTGGCAGGTAGTCAGTGCCCCTATAATGTCATCCAAGTAGCCCCTTTCTTGTCATCCCAGTGCTTGACACTGGGATGACAAGAAAGGGGCTACTTGGATGACAGGAGAAGGAGGCATTGCCCTTCTGATAGACAATGTTCGTACAGTTGCGCGTCACGCGCTGCCGAACACTGTATGGTTATACAAGAAAAATTAAGGCTTAAAAGGAATTTTAAGTATCGGACTTAAGGTTTTTATTTCTTCTTAATAAAACATAAAAAGCTCCTTTACCACCATGTTTTTTCGTAGCTTGTTGGTAGTATAGAACCATATGCTGGACTTTAGTATCATTTAACCATTTATTTAAGTTATTCTTTATAGTGTCTATTTTATTTGTTGCACTGCCGTATCCCGTAATTACCAATAAACATCTATTTCCTGCTCGATAATTTTTGATAATAAAATCTATCAATTTACAGTAAGCATCCTCTATATTATAGCCATGCAAATCGAGCTTATCGCTTATAAAATATTTACCCCTATCAATCTTTGATTTTGTGTTATAGTCAAGACAAAATGATGAGTTACCATTATTGGTATTAAGAAAATTCCCTTGTAAGTCGGAGGTACCTTTATCAACCATAGACTTTATATTTACTTTATGATCAACTTTCAAAGTAACTTTTCCACATTTTATTGGCTTAACATTTTTTTGCCAATCCAACTCATCGTCCGACATAAACGCATTAATCGAATTGTATAATTTTACAACAATATCCAAACATAGTAAAATGTTGCTTATTCTATAAAAACTCGATTTTCAATAATACGATGAAATCGTCAAAAACTAATGAGAATTTTTGGCTGTATGGAAAGCACACCTGCATGTCAGCACTGAAGAATAAAAATAGGCGGTGTATAGAACTGTTAGCAACAGAAAATTTCTATAGAGAGCACAAAAAAGAAATTAGGCAATGTGTAGACAGTAAGGGCATTAAAGTTCGATTAGTAGAAAACAAAATACTTAATGACGTTTTACCTAAAGGGGCTAACCATCAGGGAATTGCTTTAAATGTTGCCCCTATTCTTTATAACTTAAGCATTGAAGAAATAGCTGAAAGCTCGAACGATAGCTCTACTATAGTTATTTTAGATCAAGTCACTGACACGCACAATATTGGGTCGATTTTAAGAACTTCAGCTTGTTTTAATGTCAACGCATTGGTTTTACCACATAACCATTCACCGAGTGAAAATGCATCTATTGCAAAAGCAGCAAGTGGGGCTTTAGATATTGTTCCGCTAATATACGTTACAAATATAGTAAAAACTATGCAGTATTTAAAAAAGGTCGGCTACTGGTGTTACGGGTTTGATTGCAATGCTAAAGAAAATATAGATGAAATAAAGAGTTTTGAGAAAAAAAGAGTAATTATTTTTGGTTCTGAAGAGAAAGGAATGCGGAGGTTAGTTAAAGAAAATTGTGATTATCTTTTAAAGATCCTAATGTCAAACGTAATTGACAGCTTAAATGTTTCAAATGCAGCGGCAATAGGCCTATATTCTATTTATATTAAAACAAATGCCAGCGCATAGCTGTTTATAATAAAAACACTTGATAAAAATGTGGTTTTATATTATAATGTGTTAAGTAATGGACAAAAGGAGTTATATTATGTCTTATATGAGAAATGAACAGGATATTCGCTCTCAAGGCGTTTATTATAGTGCTGGGCTTAGAAGTTACCTAACTAAAGTATATAATTACATGGCTTTAGCTTTGGGCGTCACAGGGCTTGTTGCATTTTTAACAGTATTTTCTGGTCTTTTTCAAGTAATTTATTCTAATCCCGTTCTATCGCTTGTGGTAATGTTATCTCCGGTTGCATTGGTGTTCTACATGTCTTATAGAATTCAACACCTAAGTGCTCAGTCTGCCGTTACTATATTTTTCTCGTTCTCAGTGTTAATGGGGCTTTCCTTATCTTATGTTTTTATAGTTTATACTGCAGAAAATATAGCAAGGGCGTTTTTCATTACATCAATCATGTTTGGCTCTATGGCTTTATATGGCAATACTACAAAAAGAGATCTTACAAGTATGGGCTCTTTCTTGATTATGGGAGTTTGGGGGTTAATCATTGCGTCTATAGTAAATTTATTTCTTGGAAGTAGTCCTCTCCACTTTGCAATATCGTTCATATCAGTAATAGTCTTTACCTTAATGACTGCGTATGATGCTCAAAGAATCAAGGACGTTTATTATAAACATAATGACGGATCAGAAGTTGCTACTACTAAATTGGCAATACTCGGTGCAACTAATCTTTATTTTGACTTTATTAATATATTTCTCAATCTACTCAGGTTACTTAACTTGTTCAACAATAGGGATTAGATGTTTTCCTTTTTAAGGAAAGGCAGTAAGAATTCTATAGTTTTCTTTTTAGTATCTTTAGTTGTGTCGATGATATGTCTTGCATATGCATCGGTTCCTCTATATAGCATTTTCTGTAAAGCTACTGGGTATGGTGGCACAATAAGAAAAGTAACTAACACAACAACAAATATAACTAACCAAAAGATCAGGGTCCATTTCAATGCTGATATAATGTCCGATCTACCTTGGGAGTTTAAATCAGAAACTAACTACGTTGACGTAAACATAGGAGAACAAAGTTTAGCGTTTTATTACGCAAAAAATCTATCTGATCAGCCTTCATTTGGTATGGCGGTGTATAATGTTACGCCTTTCAAAGCAGGTAAGTATTTCAATAAAGTTGCATGCTTTTGTTTTGAAGAGCAAATGTTGCTACCAAAACAAAAAGCAGCTATGCCCGTATCTTTCTATATAGATCCTGAGATAATGCTTGATAGTAATACAAAAGATTTGGGCGAAATAACACTATCATACACGTTCTTTAAGCTTAAGTAACAGAATGTTTGCAAACCGTGTCATTTCAGTAATCAATAGGGTGTCATCCAAGTAGCTGACACTGGAATGACAGGAGGTAACGCAAGAAGTCTATTGATTGTGAAAACAATAACTTTGCAAAATATTAATTGTTAGATAACATAATCAAAGTTTTTATCTTAATATTCATCATGGTTAGAGCTATACAAATTAAAAAAACTGGGGGACCAGAAGTATTAGAATTTGTAGATAAGAGAATAGGTGAGCCAAAAGGCGAGGAAGTTTTAGTACGTCACACAACTATCGGCTTAAATCGTTATGATTTAGAGCACAGAAAAGGTACACGCAAAATTAAAAATTTACCATCAGTGCTTGGAGTGGAAGCAGTTGGGGTTATTAAAAAACTTGGTAAAAAAATCAGTGATGGATTCAAAGTTGGAGACAGAGTTGGATATTGCACAGCTCCTCCAGGGGCATATTGTGAAAAGCGCATTATACACCAGAAATATCTGATAAAAATTCCAGATGACATATCTGATGAAGTTGCTGCTGCAGTGCTGTTTAAAGGTATGACAGCTCACTATTTAGTTAATCAATCTTATAAAGTTAGGCCTGGTGCTTTCGTGCTAGTTCATGGGGCTAATGGTGGTTTAGGACAAATAATATGCCAATGGGCAAAGGATAAAAAAGGGGTAGTGATAGGTTCTGTAAGCTCTGATGAAAAAATGAAGATAGCTTTACAAAGTGGCTGCACATACGCAATAAACTACAATGATAAAGACTTCGTTTCTAAAGTTATGGAGATTACGCAAAACAGAGGAGTAGGTGCAGTGTATGACCCCATAGGCTATACTACAAGCAAGCTCTCTTTTGAATCTTTAGGCAGGTTCGGCATATACGTTTCCTATGGGCAGATATCAGGTAACGCTCCTATTAGTTTTTCTTTACTTAGTTCACGCTCGTTATTTGCAACTGGAACTTCGATATATCATTATAAGCATGATAGATTCACATTAGTGCTTACCACAATGGAAATCTTCGAGATGATAAGAAAAAAACTTTTAACTGTACGGATCAATAAAAAATATAAATTTGATGAAATAATTCAAGCCCATCGCGATATGGAAAATAGAAAAGCGAGTGGGTTAAATATTATCAAAATCTCTTAAATAAACTAGTAATTTAAACTAACCATTCATTAAATCATATCAACTAGAACTTCACATATTTAATTCTCCTTTTGGGGGAATTAAAAGCATATAGCTAAACTGACTTAGATTTACCGACAACCGTCATCCCGCTACGTGTTAGCGCCACTGCGGTATGACGTCTTAGCTATAGATGCTGGTTTGTATGCTCCCAGTAATTTCAAGAGAAGCTTAGTAGATAAGTTGTGTTTTAAACCAGATTTGGTATTTTAAACTGAACATTTTCAGTAATATCACCTGGCATAACTGAAATTTTTACACTCAGGTTTACTTTTAGGTAGTCTATTAATTCATCAACTAATATGTCAGGAGCGGAAGCACCTGCGGTGATTCCTATCTTTTCTACGCCCTGGAACCAGCTTTTATTCACACAGCTATAATTATCAATCAAGTAGGCTTTTTTTCCTCTGGCAGTGCACAGATCTAATAAGCGGTTTGAATTTGAGCTATTTTTACTTCCTACAACTAACACCATGTCTACAATTTCAGCTAGCTTTTTAACAGCATTTTGTCTGTTTTGCGTTGCATAGCATATGTCCTTTAAATCTGGACCTGTTATGCTTGGAAACCTGAGCTTCAGAGCAACAATAATTTCACGGGTGTCGTCGATGCTTAACGTGGTTTGTGTAACATAAGATAAATTATCTGGATCTTTAACTTTTAAATTGCGTACGTCCTGCACAGTTTGCACTAAAATGATAGGATTATTTACTCTTCCTCTAATTCCCTTAACTTCTGGATGGTTTTCATGCCCAATGAGAATTAGTTCTTTACCACCGTTTTCATACCTTTTTGCCTCTTTATGCACTTTGCTGACTAAAGGACATGTTGCATCAATCACTTGAATACCCTTTCTTTTTGCCTCATCTTCTATATTTTTTGATACTCCGTGCGCGCTGAAGATCAGTATTCCTCCATTATCTTCAATTTCCTCGATACTGTTCACAAAAACCACTCCTTGTCTCTTAAAGTCCTCTACTATATATTTATTGTGAACAATTTCGTGTAGCACATAAACTTGGCACTTGTTTTTGTATTTTTCTAAAGTAATAGCTAATATGTCCACAGCTCTTTTTACCCCGGCACAAAAACCTCGCGGCTCAGCTAAGATAATTTCCATTTTTGTCAAATCAAGTAAATATGCAAGCATTACTTAAAAATAAGCTCCGCTCACTGTGTTTTATAGTACCATTATTTACGTTTTATATAATAATTATTTTTCGCATATTCTCTTTCACATTTGATCAACTTACTACTTCAGAAAATTTTAGAAAAGATAATATAGTACATAAACAACCCGATATTTTAGATAGAAATGGAGTGGTAATAGCAACAAATGTGCCCACAACATCACTATATACAGATGCAACCAAAGTAAAGAATCCGGAAAGTATAGCAGCACAACTGTGTTCTATTTTGAATGATCTTGAATACGAGAATTTATATAGAGTACTTACTTCAAAAAAGAAATTTGCTTGGGTAAAGCGGCACTTAACTCCAAAAGAACTGTTAGCAATAAAAAACGCCGGCGTGCCAGGAATAAACTTCTATAACGATGTAAAACGTATATATCCTCACAGTAATTTATTTTCACACGTGCTTGGTTACACTGACATAGATGGTAACGGTATTGCAGGAGTTGAGGCATATATAAGTAAAAACAAACAACATTCTGTTATCCAAGTACCTGATATACAGTTGTATGAATGTTGCAACTTGAAAGCAATTCCTGCACAGCAATTCCCCACACAACAGATCCAGTGCGTGACACTGGGATCCAGATATAAAAATACTGACAAATTACGTGATGAACAACGGATTCCAGAAACATATGTCAAAAACAATGTTTGTGATGAAATTGCACATAAAACTGGATTCCAGTGTCAGTGCACTGCAGACCAAGCTTCTGCACAATCTTCTGTCATCCGACAGGGATGGTCACGCTCTGCTGATCAATATGTTCAACTATCCTTAGATACACGAGTGCAAAGCATAGTGCATGAAGAGCTAACTAAAGCTGTAAGCGGATATCAGGCACTTGGCGGAGTAGGAATTGTTTTAAATGTGAGAAATAGTGAAGTCGTCTCGATGGTCAGTCTACCTGATTTTAACCCCAACCTACAGAATAAGGCAGAAGACGTACAAAAGTTTAATCGCGCCAGTCTTGGGGTGTATGAGATGGGGTCGGTATTAAAATTCTTTACAATAGCCGCAGCGCTTGATGCAAACGTTACAAAAACTAGCGATTTATATGACGTATCAACACCAATCACCATTGGAAAGTATAAAATTCAGGATTTTCACAAATCTAAAATTCCAAAAATTACTGTGCAAGATATATTTGTAAAATCGTCCAACATTGGTGCAGCAAAAATTGCAGTCAAATTAGGTATTGAAAAACAGGTAGAATACTTTAAAGCTATGAAGTTATTTTCTCCTTTGAAAATAGAAATACCAGAAAAGTCCACACCGATAATTCCGGATAAATGGAGTGAAAACACTTTAATAACAGCATCTTATGGTTATGGCATAGCTGTAACTCCTATACATCTTGCACAAACTGCAGCAGCATTAATCAACAATGGGATATTTCATAACGCAACCTTGATGTTGAATAAAAGAAGTATAGGAGAGCAAATTATCTCAAGAAGAACCTCCAGGGAAATGAGAAAATTATTACGCGCAGCAGTAACAGATGGCACTGGCAGAAAAGCAAAAATAAAGGCATATTCAATAGGAGGAAAAACTGGATCGGCGGAAAAAGTTGTAGATGGTAAATATAGCAAAGATGCAAACATAGCGTCATTTATAGGAGTACTAACTATGCTTGACCCAAGGTATATAGTGCTAATTGCTATTGATGAACCTCAAGGAATGCACCACACCGGGGGAATAATTGCTGCGCCTATAGTAAAAAACATTATAAATAGAATAGCACCTATACTAAATGTTACACCTGAGATGTAAAATTATGATTGCTTTACTATAACTTCAAATCTATCATTACCAAAATCCTTATTAATATACCAAGAACCATCATCTTTAGTTACAAATTCAAGACCTTTAAGGTCTCTTTTTATTGTCTTTCCATTTTGACCATCAATAGCGATATTAATATCGAATGTAATAACGTCTAGATTTATCATAGCTTCTTTCCCGCTGCATGAATTTAGACTGAACTTGCCTAACATGACATCATTAAAACTCACCTCCCCTTTATAGACATCACACTGATCGTCCACACAACACGTAGTTTCAATATAGAAAAGATCTGACATACAAAATACCTTAAAAAAAAGAACTAAACATATATGGCCACCACACCGCTAACAAGTAGTAAAGCGTCGATAAACCTAAGTTACTTTAGCTACGTAGCCATAATACAGCTAGAAATGTAAAATTCAACAGTTAATTGTGTAAGGAAGTCTAAATTACTACATCTTAGAGGAATGGCTGTTTAGTTTTTTTGTTAATCTTTTTTACCATGCTGTCAATCATATGCTTTATCCCTTGATATACAGAGTATATACTTTCGTCGCTACGCATATAAGCAGAACAGGAAAATACATTATGTTCTTCGTCTTCTATTGATAACCCTGTATCACACTTTATGTGTTCACCACCAAGCTTCTCTATCAACTGTTCTCTGTCATCTCCTATAGTTACCTTAACCTTACTTTCTTCTTTACCTATCTTGCTACTTAAAATTGAAACAATTACGGCAGGAGATATGCATATTGCTCCAATTGGCTTTTTTGTAACAAAAAATTCTGAAACTAATCTTTCAAATTCAGGCATTACTGTCACCATGTCTTTATTTTCAGCTAAGTCAGATAAATTTTTGGCAACCCCGTATCCACCAGGTACAACTAGCATGTCAAAATTTTCAGCTTTGGCTTCTTTTAAGTCATATATTTCGCCTCTTGCGATTCTTGCTGATTCTGCAAGCACATTCCTTTTTTCTTTCACTGCCTCCTTTGTTTTATGATTCATAACTTGTGTGATATTGATGTCAGGTGCAAAGCATTTAACATCCACTTCCTGCTGATCAAGCACAAGCAGACTTAAAACCGCTTCTCTTACCTCTGCACCGTCAAGGTGACCACACCCTGATAAAACCACAGCAGCTTTTAATTTTTTTTCACCCATAAAGTACCTTGATTTCATATAATCTAGATATTTTAATACAAATTCTATATTTGGAAAGGGGTATATTATATCAATTATAATATAATTAATGATTAGTATGTATAATTAGGCATATTTATAATTGATAAGAATTGAATATGGTACAAGGTGGTGCAACAGATACTGGTGATTCAGAGGAGTTGATTGAAAATATAGTAAAATATATTAGCGGAAAAGAAGATTTGTTACAACAACTGGAGGTGCTATTAAAGCTAGATAACCTTCAAAAGAAAGGGGAAATTTTTGATGAATCAGCTATCAAGCATGTGTCTGAATTGCTGATAGAAAATAAAGATCTTTTGAGGGGTGCAATAGATATTGTAAAGGAACATCTTGAGAAAAACAACAATGAATTAAAAATCCTTCTTGAACAGGTGAACAAAGTAAAAGGTATGGAGGAAAAGCTTGAAGCTTTAGGCAATCAACTGTTAGTTCAAGGAGTGATAGGTGGAGCAGCAGTTACAACATTGACGGGTGCATTAGTAGGTACATTAGCAATAGGGGGAGTGGCTGGCACATTGGTGGGTGGTGGAATAGCATTGTTAGGGCTTTTAGCAATAGCGGCTATAGCTGCTATTGGTTATGCCATATATCAGCATAGAGATGAAATAAAAGAAAACGCAGATAAAAGTATTGGTAAAGTAAAAGAGGGTGCAATTGAATGCGGAAAAGCAGTGAAAAGTTTTGTGAAAGATGTGATCGATGAATTGCCCTGGGAAAAGACTAACTTCTCTAGATTAGAGAAAGAGTTCATTCACGATATGGTATACCCTACAGACGATGAAAAATCAAAAGAGGCCCAGAATAAAATAAGGATCATAAAAATGCTTCAAGACGAAGGGAAGCGATCTGCTATACAAGAGTTAATAGAGGATGGAACCATCAAAAATTTTTCAAGAATGCAAAAGCTTGTGGAAAAAGGTACTAGTACTCATGAAGAGGATGATATGCAGAAATTGCTAGATTTGATGAAAGATTTTCTACCTGCAATTATGGCCAGTGGTAATAATAAAATAGAGAAAGTGGAAAAAATAGTTGATGATAAAGTTAAAGAAATAAAGCCAGATTCTCAATTAGGTAGTTCAAGTGCTGAACGAGTAAGTGAAGAAGGAACCAAAGGACAAAGTTTTTGATGCATTTGGGGAGTGTTTTGACGCAAAAATTACTATCAGAAAGTGGGGTTACGCTATTCCTTTCTATCCACTTTTTTGAGCAATCCACTTTCAAATCTAACACACATCTCAGTGATTATAATATCCAATTTTTGATCATGTTGTTCTACAGGTAAATCTTTGCAATATTGTTTCTCATAGGCTATACCTATAAATATTTTTCCAAGCGGCCGTAATTTTTTTATCATTGTATCATACCAACCACCGCCAAAACCTAATCTATTAAAATGATCATCAAAAGCAACAACAGGAGAAATGATTGTGTCGGGAATTACATCTTCATTTGTTTCGTCCCATCCCTCAAATTTTAGTAACTTATTTTTATTAGGAATTGCTACTTTATAATCTAAATCGAGTAAACTATGCATCAAAGGCACAACATTTATTTCCCCATCCATTGGAATGTAAGCCGCAATTGTTTTGCCTTTAATGTAACTTAAGTTCTGATTAAAGAGATTAATAAGGGAACTTGCCGCATAACTGGAATAACTTTCATCAATATCTTTTCTTATAGCTCTATATTGCTCTCTTATTTCCTTTTTGTGCTGTTTAATATCTTTGAACATGATCTATCCATTTCGCAGTGAGTTTTTCTTGTAAACTATTTTGCTTTAAGCGCTCACTTAAAAAATCAAAGTCAATAAATTCCATATCCTGGTCTTGATTACTGCAACTATAAACAAAACTCCTTTCTCCTGTTTCCGTATTTATATGTTGCTGAACACACTGAGCGCAGATTTCTTTCATCATACACTGCATCGGAGAATTAACTGACGATATTGCTATGTGACTTGACTTCAGATATGGCTTTAAAATTGTTTTTCTAGCTTCATTTACAGCTTTCATCATTTTATCAGAACCAATAGTGATAATTTTATCTATAACGTTCAAATTAATACCTAATCTTTCTTGTTGATAAGAGACTATTGCATCAACTATATTACCATGAAAGGATTTATCTTGATCTCTGCTTGTTTCTATCAATCCTTCTTCACATGCCCAAACTACTGCATTTGATGCACGCTCTATCAGTGCTTGTTTAAATACATCACTTAACTTCTTATAGCCAGCAAAGTACAAAACCTTGTTATTATTTTCAAGACATGCCTTCCCTATCGAAAATAACACTGCATTTCCAACTCCACCACCAATTAGCATTATATTCTTCATGTGCTATTTTAACTGCATTTGTTCAAATTTTTTGAAATTTTATAGAACAAAGGCACACAAAGACAGAGACAAGGACTCTCTCTGACTTCAACTATACCGATAACTGACAGCTGCATTTTTACGCATATCATCTAATAACAAGTTGCTTTGTATCATAATCTTTTGTTGATACATCTGTTGTTTAATTGCTTCTATACCCGCTACATTACTCTTGATATCACACAACATCATCAACTTTGCAGTGCCATTTTCTCTTAATTCTACTATTTCATTCACACTTGTTTTACTAAATAAAATCTGTAAATCAGGATTTAAATCTCGCATTTTTATTTCAAATTCTTTTGCGTTTGGCAGCTTAAAATTATCTGCCAATTTATCAAAATTTAAACAATTAACTTTTTGCTCCTTGAGATTATCCAATAAACTTTCTGAACCTTCAACCACAATCTGTTTTAATTTTAAAGTGCTTTCCAGCAGTGCATGATTAAGTTGTACTTTATCTATTACTTTTATAACAGAGCAACCTTCACTGAAACTGAATGGACCTGCTATGTCGCTGATTTCTAATCCTTCTAAAACGCTCTTGAGTTTGCCTTTCAACTGACTTAAATTAACTGTTGCTTTACGCATCTTTATTGGAGGTTCTGGGTTATTACTATTACGTAATTTTTCTACTAAATCTTCAGCCATACCATAAACGTCCTTGTCTTTTTGATCAGGAATTATAAACTCTTGGAACGTGATAAGATAATCCGGCTTTTCTGTTTGCCTTTTTACATCATCTACTTCTTTATCGCTTATATTAATAAATGGCACAATTCTTACTTCAATAACTTTGCTCCATAGTAACTGACATTTTATTTGTTTTCTTAAAATACTAAGGTCTATATTATGCTTCTCTATGTATTGATCAACTTCATTAGCATTAAGTTTAAAACTTTGGGTTAAAAATAACATGACAGCATTATCTAACTCCTCGTTGCTCAATTTTATATTCAGCCTCTGCGCTTCATTGGTAATGATAATTTCGTCTATTAGCTCCCTAAGAACTTGAGGCCTTGCTTCTTTTTGATTAACACTTTGAGTGCCAAACAATGAATTTATAAAGTTGATGCGTTTTTCGATATCTAAATTTGAAATTGGCTCGCCATTTACATCTGCAATAATTTCAATCTCGGTTGCAAGCAACCTAAGTGGCAACACTATTAACAGTAAGATTAGTATTTTATACATACAAGTAAAGTTGTTTAGTTAATAACCAATTCTATAATAAATATTGAGTCAATGCTAGCCAACTTTTTAATAGTTAAAGACGGAAATAAAAACCATTGCAACAAGATCAGGTAAACAGGCTAAAAACATGCCAATATAGCGAATTTAGACCGTGCTAAAAACAGTATACGGAAGGAGAGGGATTCGAACCCTCGATACGACTTTTGGGTCGTATAACGGTTTAGCAAACCGCCGCCTTCAGCCGCTCGGCCACCCTTCCAAATTTAGAACCTAAGGATTATATAATACCAAGACCTCTACCGCCTGTCTAATGCTTTTAATTGCAACATTAAAAACAACAACATTTTTCCAAACAGTGTAATTTTTAGATCTGGGCTAAATCAACACAAACTAATTTCTGCTTTTTTCAATGATTTTCTTTGCTTCTTCTACACCAACCCATTCTCCAACTGCTACCGTTTTTCCCTTTTCTAGATCTTTATAATGAGAAAAGAAATGAGCAATTTTATCTAGTAGATTTTTAGATAAATCAGAATAGTTCTTTATATTGTCATAATAGCTATCAACACTGGAAACAGGCCCTGCTAATATTTTCTCATCTTCTCCTTTTTCATCTTTAGTGAGTAATGCGCCTATTGGACGCACCGATATTAAAACACTAGATGCTAAGGGAAATTGAGTTAGCCCCAAAACATCCACAGGATCACCATCACCTGCGCAGGTATTTGGTATAAACCCATAATTGCAAGGATAAGTCATTGAGGTAGACAAAAATCTGTCAACTTGTAACAACCCAAGCTCTTTATTAAATTCATACTTTACAGGCTCAGCATTTGCACTTATTTCAATTACCACATTCACCGCATTTGGTACCGCTGTTATTTTACTTAAATCCATAAATTGCCTTCTTAACTTAAGAATAAGCATTATACAATATATGCTTTTAAGTTGCTACATTTATGTAGTTCTAAGCTTATTTTGCATGGGGCTGTTCTAAATTTTCATTCATCATCTCATTGACTGTTGAAAGTGGTGGTTTCTGTGATAATTGAAATAAAGCATATACTATTACAATAGTAAGCACCGCACCAACTATCAAGTTAGTAAGGTTGTCTTGTGGCAAAACATTTTTATTGAGTTGAGCAATTTTTGCTCCATAAAGAAATAATCAGCAACATATAACCCAACAGATAATACAAACACACCTAAAATAAGTTTACAGATTATGTTTTTATGGTCTTTTTCTTTTTTCTTACTGATGATAAGATTTGGCCTACATTCATTCTCTTCTTGTGGCACTGAGTAGTATATATTCTCAGGGTTTGTTACTAATTGTTCAAATTCATCACTATTTTGGTTTTTTAACAGTTGCTCTAGGGTGTTTTTTGTATTTATAGGACATATTAATCCATTCATTTTCAATTTTTTCTCTTGCCAATCCATATTTTCACAGTCGGCTGTATATTTGATGGTTCCATCTCTACTTGATAATCTGATCATGTGTAGTTTGTTAGCTAAGTGCACTATATAGTTCTCTATTAACTGATTCTCACATATCTCTAATACTTCTCTTTTTACTGTTTTGTCAGGTGACAAAGGTTCTTTATAACTACCGCTCAAAGAATATAATAGAGAAAGCAATAAAGCTACATCTCTATCTACTTTTATATCTTGATGAATAGAATAGTAACAGTCGATAACAAATTTATTAAAAAAAAATTTTTTATCAGATTTTTCATTTAATAATTTTTTAACGTCAGTAAGCACTTTATTTTCAAAATCTTCTTCTGTTTCAAATATTGGGTCTCTCTTTGGATTTGCCAAGACGTTAAGTAAGTCTAATTTCCTTCCATTCAATACTTCATTTATATCTTTACCTAACTCAGGCCTTTTAATAATTTCATATATTTTATCTATGACATCTTTAGTATTCAGGTTGTTGTTTTCACTTAGAATTCGATAAGCTAGAGCATGAATTAAAAACAGCCCTTGTAGACCAAACTTTAAGTTAAAATAGTAATCTAATTGTTCATCTTGCTTCTGTATGAATGCAGACAGACCTATGTGATTCCTGTGATCCATAAAACGATCTAAGTCAGCATGTTGAAAGCTACCTAAAAAAATAAATAACGTCTCTAATAAATTACCCTTACCAACAATTTTTATTAGTTCTTCAACTTCCTTAACCATTGCTAAAACCTATAATGTTCTACTTTATAGTATAAGGGATATATGGCAAAATAGCAATAAATATTATTAGACTTCTTGCATAACCCAAACTAAGTAGAAAAAGGTATCACCCAAGTAGCTGACACTGGTTCCTTTATGACGGCAGTGCCCTCTTCTTGTCATCCCAGTGCCCAGACACTGGGATCCAGAAAAGTTTGCTTATAAGCAAGCAAACTAGCATAGAAAGTGGTTACAACGTTTTCAATGAGATTATATGGAAAATTGGATTCCAGTGTCAAGCACTGGAATGACACCATTTCCATGAATATTGCTCTTAATTTGTAACTAACCTAAGCCATAAATATTAAGAAATTTACCAAACGAAAAAAAAGGCAAAAGAAGCCCCGGTTAATATCTATTTTCAGTATTGGCGTTTTTTTAAGTCTTAAACACTGCAATTTAGCTGCTTTTAAATGCAACTCACCTTAGTTTGAATATTTAAGAAATTTACTAAGCAGAAAAAAAGGCAAAAGAAATCCCGTGTTAGCTAATTGTCACTCTCTAATCCTGCAAATTGGCGTACTATACTGTCTTAAACAGCGCGTTTCAGCTTATATAGGTAAAAACCCAGAAATGTTGTGAAGACATAAGGTGCACATAGTGCAAAAAATTAAAAATAAGACGCCAACTACGTTGTTTTCTTGCTGTTTAATCTGCACAGATGAAGATAACTGAATACCTTCAGCTTCATGATAAGGGGGGTGGCGAGATTTGTCAAGGAAGTTTTTTCGTTTCTGTTATATGGTTATGCAAGAAGTCTATTGTATGTTTACACTCTGCATTAAAGCTTTTAGTTAAGAGCATATCCATCCTCCACCGATAACTTGTTCACCTTTATATGCCACACAGGCTTGACCTGGACTGATGCCAAAGTAATCGTCGTTTAAAATTACACAGGCTTTATTTTTTTCGTCAATTGAATGTATTGTTGCTAAACTTCCCGTATGTGATGATCTCAGCTTCACAGTTACTTCCATACCTTCCTTTGGTTGTTCTAACCAATTTAACTCTTTGATCAATATTTTTTTTTGCATTAATGCGTTGATCGGACCTACTATAACCTCATTATTCTCTGTATTAATTTTTATCACGTAAAGAGGCTCATTGTGTGCGATGCCCAAGCCTTTTCTTTGTCCTACTGTAAAATTTACTATGCCACTGTGCTCACCTAGCACTTTTCCATTTACATCCACAATTCTGCCTTTCTGTACGGATTGTGGAGCTAATTTAGCTATTGTTTTACTATAGCTTTCGGAAACAAAGCATATATCTTGACTGTCCGGCTTTTCAGAAATTTGTAAGCTGAAATATTTTGCTAATTTTCTTATATCCCTTTTATAGAACCCACCTAGCGGAAATCGCAAAAGCTTTAACTGCTCCTCAGTAGTTGCAAACAAAAAATAACTTTGATCTTTTCTTTTATCAATGCTTCTGCACAACTTTACCTCACCATTTTTTTCTAACCTTCTCACATAGTGTCCTGTTACGAGCACATCCGCACCAAGATTTTTTGTAACTTGCAATAGATCACGAAACTTTACTGTTTGGTTACATCTTACGCATGGTATGGGAGTTTCCCCACGCATATAGGTACTCGCAAAATCCTCTATTACTTCCTTTTTGAATATTTCCTCGTAGTTTAAAATATAGTGAGGAAAGCCAACACTTTCAGCCACGCGCTTAGCGTCATAAATATCCTGTCCAGCACAACATGCACCTTTTCTTGCGTTAGCATTACCGTCGGTGCCATAGAGTTGAAGAGTTACACCTATCACCTGATACCCAAGGTTATGTAGCAGTGCTGCAGCAACGGAACTATCAACTCCTCCGGACATTGCAACAATAGCCCTGGTCTGATGCGGAGCTTTATCTTTTAACAAAGGTTCAATTTCAAATTCTTTTAGCATAATTGTCTTAATTTATAAACGCAAATCTTGTGTCATTCCAACATACAACTGTGCAAACGTTTTGATTTGGGGGCAATTTACATAGCAGATGATGTCATGAAAGTAGTTGACACTGGAATCTAGTTTCTATTACACAAATTCATTATATTTATTTGTAATCAAGTTTCCTGGATCCAAGTAGTCACGCTACTTGGATGATACCCTTTCCTGCTAGAAGTTGCCTTCAAATTACTTGGTGCATGACACTGGGATCTCATTTATATTACAAAATTCCATCAAAACAATTCGATAAACTACCTTCAAAAACAATTTAATCTTGCTTGAATAAAACATGGCCAAAATAATCCATGTTTTCAAGCTCTTTTCCGCTACCCAGAGCAACACAACAAAGTGGGTCATCTGCAACACGAACTGGTAGTTTTGTTGTTTCACTGATAACTTTACCTAAGTTACGCAATAATCCACCACCACCAGATAAAACTATTCCTCTATCGACTATATCAGAAGAAAGTTCAGGTGGAGTGCTCTCCAGCGCAGTCTTAATAGCAGAAATTATCTGATGTACAGGCTCTATTAAACTCTCTGCAACTTGGTATTCTGATAAAAGCATTTCTTTTGGCATGCCACTCACTAAATCCCTGCCTTTAATTATCATTCCCTCTTTGTTATTTTCACCTGGCAGACTGGCTGAACCTATGCTTTTCTTAATTTTCTCAGCGGTTGTTTCACCGATTAATAACTTATGATTTTCACGAATATATGATTTTATTGCTTCATCCATAATATCGCCACCTACTCTGGCAGAACGTGAATAAACAATTCCACCTAAAGAAATAATTGCAACTTCAGTTGTACCGCCTCCTATATCAACAATCATAGAACCTTCAGGTTCGGTAACCGGGAGCCCAGCTCCGATTGCTGCAGCCATTGGTTCTTCAATTAAAAATACTTCATTTGCACCAGCACTTTCTGCTGCATCTTGTATAGCACGCCTTTCAACTGGAGTAGATCCAGATGGGACGCATATGATAATATTAGGTTTATTAACAGTGAGTTTTGTGTTTGCACTGCGTATGAAATATTTTAGCATTTCTTCCGCACTTTTAAAATCAGCAATGACTCCATCTTTTAAGGGCCTTATCGCCTCTATTTCTCCAGGCGTTTTTCCAAGCATCATTTTAGCTTTTTTACCAAAAGCATAAGGAACGTAACTTCCTTTTTCTTTTATTCTTGCTACAACTGAAGGCTCATCAAGCACTATTCCCTGATTTTTCTGATAAACTAAAGTGTTTGCAGTACCAAGGTCTATAGCAATATCGCTAGCAAACAAACCTTTGAAAGTAAAAAGGCTATAAAACTTTCCGGTTAATTTTCGAACAAAATTCATACATAACTCAAGAAAACCATTTATTAAGACAAATTATACTTTTCAGATAAGTAGTAAATAACACACTCAACGTCTAAACCCTTACCTGTTACTTTTTTTAGCAGTTCCAGGCCACACTTTGCACTGTATATATTTTGAGATAACCAACTGATAAGTAAACTAAAATCTCCTTTTATTATAGCACCTAAAGATTCGGAATGATTCTTTTTAATGAAAGAGAAAATCTGCGCAGCAGTAATTAAAGCTATAATTTTAACAGGAAAATAGCCCATAACACCACTTGCCCAATATTCATCTTGAAAATAAGTGTTTAGCTCATTTTCAGCTTTTACTGGAATTTTATAGTGCTTCATACCTTCCAGCCACGCATCATGCAGGTCTTTGACTTCCAATGTACCATTTATTATATCTTGTTCTAACCTAGTTCTCAACATAATATGAGCTAACAGACTAAATTCATCTGCATTTTTTAAAAAAGAAGAAAGGTTTATTTCATTGAAAATCAAGTACAAATTTTCAACACTGCTAACTTTCTCGTTAGTTTTGCCTTTTATAGCAAATTTCTCTTTTATGTGTGGTTGAATGAACTCAATAAATTCTCTGGATGTTCCAATCATCCTTTCCATGAATACCCCTTGAGTTTCATACATAACATGTCTCGTAATTGGGCTATTTATAGAATTTTGCGCTAAACATTTTTGATAAATTGCATAACCACTATGCCGTAAAAGAGAAAATAAACCATAACAAAAGTCAGATTCATCATAATCTATAGGGCAGTAATAAGAAGTACGAACTTCATGCAGTGCAACGCCCATTTGCTGTAAACATAACGAGCCAAGTTCAATCTGCTTCTGAGTAGCAACTTTTTGTATATTAGTAACCTTATCCTTTTTCTGCTTTTCAATTATTTTATCTACATTTCCGCTAAAAAATTTGCCTACCTTGGGAAATACTTCCCTTATATTCTTTTCTGTGATATCAGAGTCATAGTCAGCAAGCAGTGAGTCGTATTTTGAGCATTTTAATTGCTGCGATTTTATAGAAGCTACTTCGCGAATGAGTGTGATTAAATCAGTAAAACGTTCTTTTAGTTTTTCTAAGTTACTGGTTTCAGAATGAGATAGCTTCCATAAATTTTGGCATTCAACCTTAGCTTTGGATAAAGACTTTACTAAATCAATAGGAACAGCACTGTTGCTTTTATGTATTCTCTCTATTAACTTTAGCTGCTGAGGATTTGCACTTTTTTTGTTACCAAGAGCATCTGCTAATGATTCCTTTACTGCGTCATGAGAGATAATTTCATGTCTGATTTCTTCTAGAAGACTCATTTGTTCAACTTTGTCCTCTATATTCAATTGGCTTTGGTTTAGTACTTTTAGCGTATTTTCGATATTCTTTACCCTATATAATACTTCCTCTAAAAACTTATAAGATTTCATATTTGTTCATTATTTTAGAAAACATCTGTTTAACATCGTGATAGATTAATAATAAAGTTAAAAGTATATTTGCTTAAAGTACAATAAAAAATTGCACATTTTATTCCTTTATTGGATTTTTCTACTCAGAGTCCAGCATATTATAAGAAAATTAATTGTAAGGTTGTAGAAAAAGTATTTAGTATTTTATTTCTCTTGACTATATTACAATATGGAGAGATATTAGCTACTGAAATTAAAGTTACGCACTATTTAAAATTTATGGAGGTTTAGTAATGTGGAGTAGACTGGTTATAATGTGCTGTTTTTGTTTATTACTTACTGGTGTAAGTTCTTGCCCAAAAAAAGGAGCAAATACAACAAATAAAATAAATTCTGTTGTTAAGCAGATAGATGATAAAAGAGTTTTCTTTGGTTATGATGAATCTAATATTACTGAAGTAAGTGCAGATGCATTACTTGACGTAATGGAGGTGTTACAAGATAACCCTGACGCGAAGGTTACTTTAACTGGTCCCACTGACAACCGTGGTTCTCATGAATATAATCTTGCGCTAGGCGCTAGAAGGGCAGATGCAGCTAAAAAATTTATGGTTAGTTGTACACCCTACATAGAAAACAGAATAAAAACTGCTTCTAAAGGTGAAACTGAGCCTTTGGTTGATGTAAAAGATGATTCTAGAAATTCTAAATATGAAAAAGAGCATGCTAAAAATCGTAGAGTGGAATTTTCATTTTCTGGAATAAAGAAATAGTTTCTTGCATTAAAACCTGGATCCCAGTGTCAAGCACTGGGATGACAAAAGAGAGCAATTTTGCTACTTGTTAGCGGAATCTATATTACCGCAAATAAGTCGCTGTATGACGTAGAGACTATCTGGCCATCAAGAGACATAATGGAATTAGAGTTATTATTTCAAAATGTGGTTAATAGTTTTGCTTTCTATAATAATCAAGTTGCAGTTGCAGTATCAGGTGGTGTAGATAGTACAGTCTTACTGCACTTAATGACTAACTGGGCAAAAAAAAACAAGCTTTCACTTCCTATAGCATTAACAGTAAATCATGAATTACGTTCAGAGTCTCAAAAAGAAGCTGATTTTGTTGTAAGTTATGCAAAAGAACTTGGAGCAAAGGAATCGTTCATATTAAATTGGGAAAAGCAAAACATTAAAGGCAATATTCAGTTACAGGCACGAAAAGCACGGTATAAGTTACTAGCAGAGTGGTGTAAAAACAATAATGTTAAATGTTTGCTCGTCGCTCATCACAAAGATGATCAAGCAGAAACGTTCTTATTAAGATTAGAGCGAGGTAGCGGCGTAGATGGATTATCATCAATGGACTACAAGTCTTTCCTAAATGGTATTTATATATTTAGGCCATTGTTAAATTTTAGTCGTAGTGAAATAGAAAAGTACGCTAAGCTTCACCAATTAAAATGGATCGAAGATAGAAGCAATCATGACTTAAAATACAGACGAACTTTATACCGCAACTTACTTAAAGCAAGTGACAATCAAGAGATTTTAACAGAGCGAATATGCCTCACAGCCCTTCATATGAAAAGAGCTGCAAAAGCGTTGATGCACTACACACGCCTTGCGTTTAATGACTGCGTTAATGTGCATGATCTTGGTTATATTGAAATTAAACTAAGTGAATTTTATCAATTGCCAGAGGAAATAGCCTTGAGGCTTCTTCTTTACTCTATAATGGCAATTGCCAGTAAACACTATAAACCAAGGTATAATAGCCTTATCGTAATATTTAATAAAATATTGCAAAAGGATAGTAATGTTAACTGTACACTTTCTGGGTGCAAAATAAGAAAGTATGGAGAAAATATCTTGATAATTAGAGAATCGTCAAAGATACAAGGAATTACCGTAAACCTACCTTTAAATGAACCTACTCAATGGGATAACAGATTTAGCTGCACAATACTCGGAAATCAAGAGGGTTCAGTTATCATCGCTCCATTAAAAAAAACACAAAAAGTTCCTGAATTTCTGAAGGATTACATCTGCTGCCCTGAAGTTTTCTATTCTTTGCCTGTAGTGCTAAAAGATGGAAAGGTGCTTGCTTATTCTGATGTAAATTATAACGGAAAAAATACCAATGACGATAAGGTTCAATGCATTATTAATAGCACGATAAAACAAAATTTGGTAAGCTTGATTAGTATTTAGTTAGAAATAGAAATGAAGAAATTTTTAGAAGGCTTATTGATCTGGTTAGTAATTATCGTTCTTATTTCAGTTGCTTATATTCAGTTCAGCGGAAATGTAGGTAAAAGTAAAACAATTATACCTTTTTCGGAATTTTTAACTAGACTAGAAGAAAATGATGTAGAAAATATTGTCATAAAAAACCAGAGTATTGAGGGCAAGTTCAGGGATGGTTCAAGTTTCAATTCAAACGGTGTCATATATAGCGACCTGATAAAAAATTTACATGATAGAAAAGTGAGATTCTCCTTTTCAACTGGAGATTCTGCCATGAGCGTAATTGGTGGATTACTTATCTCATGGGTCCCAACATTTATCTTTATTGGCTTCTTGCTATTCTTTCTTAAACAAACACAAGCGGGGGGCAACAGAACTATAAGCTTTGGCAAGTCAAGGGCTAGACTCATGACTAGTGGAAAAAAAGTAACATTTGATGATGTTGCCGGAATTGATGAAGCAAAAGAAGAGCTAGTAGAGATTGTTGATTTTCTTAAACAAAGGCAAAAATTTCAAATATTAGGTGGAAAAATACCAAAAGGGTGCCTTTTAATTGGCTCTCCTGGAACTGGTAAAACTTTACTTGCTCGTGCAATTGCAGGGGAAGCTAATGTGCCATTTTTTAGTATTTCTGGATCTGATTTTGTTGAAATGTTTGTGGGTGTTGGTGCAAGTCGTGTTCGTGATATGTTTGATCAAGGCAAGAAAAATGCTCCTTGTATAATTTTTATAGATGAAATAGATGCGGTGGGTAGACATCGTGGCATTGGCCTTGGTGGCGGCAACGACGAAAGAGAGCAAACATTAAATCAGTTATTAGTTGAGATGGATGGCTTTGACTCTAATGAGGGCGTAATAATAATTGCTGCGACTAACCGTCCGGATGTCTTAGATCCAGCACTGCTTAGGCCTGGTCGTTTTGACCGGCAGATTACTATTTCCTTACCCGATATAAATGGGCGCGGGAAAATATTAAATACGCATATAAAGAAAATATCAATGGCCCCTGATGTAAATGTGAAAACAGTTGCAAGAGGAACACCTGGTTTTTCAGGGGCTGATTTAGCAAATTTAGTGAACGAATCTGCGCTTATTGCTGCAAGAAGAAACAAGAAGATTGTTACCATGGATGATTTCGAATATGCACGTGATAAAGTGATGATGGGTGTGGAAAGGCGATCTCTCATTATGACAGAAGAAGAAAAGAGACTGACTGCATACCATGAAGCTGGTCATGCGGTGATTGCTGTTAATATGCCTGCTTCTGATCCTATACACAAGGCAACAATTATTCCACGCGGTAGGGCACTCGGTTTAGTTATGAGACTACCAGAAACAGATAGAGTGTCCCTCACAAGAGAAAAGATGCTAGCAGATATAACTGTTGCAATGGGTGGAAGAGTGGCAGAGGAGCTAATTTTTGGCTACGATAAAGTCACAAGCGGTGCATCTTCGGATATAAAACAAGCATCTGATTTATCACGCGCTATGGTGACAAAATGGGGAATGAGTGACAAAATAGGCCCGATCTATCACAATCGCGAACAAACCATACATGGTTCTGAGATAATTTCTGAAGATACGTTAAAACTTATAGATGAAGAAATAAAGAAAGTTGTGTCTTCTTGCTATGAAAAAGCAAAAGACATTTTGACCAAGCATAAGAAAGGCTTAGATCTCATTGCCGAAAATCTACTGGAGTTTGAAACTTTAACAGGAGATGAAATAAAGGACATATTAAGCGGAAAAAAAATTGTTAGAGAGGAAAATGAGAAGAATGAGAAAATAAAAAAATCCTCTCTCTATTAAATTTGGCCTTGTTTAACTGCCAAATGAAAGTTTTTAGTTGCAGTAATGGCGTCATCAGGTAGCTATCTGACTCACAGAAACGGGGCTAAAATTCCTTGACAAACTCCGCCAGTCCCCTTATCGTGATACTGAAGGTATTCAGTTATCTTCATCTGTGCAGATTAAACAGCAAAAAAATAACGTAGTTGGCGTCTTATTTTTAATTTTTTGCACTATGTGCACCTTATGTCTTCACAACATTTCTAGCTATATAAGCTGAAACGCGCTGTTTAAGACAGTATAGTACGCCAATTTGAAGGATTAGAGAGTGAACACTAATTACCACGGGGTTTCTTTTGCCTTTTTTTCGTTTGGTAAATTTCTTAAATATTTATAGTTGCAATTTAAGAGCCCACAAAAGGTGTCATTCCATCACTTGATGCTGGAATCCAAAAAAAAAGGATGATGTCATGAAAGTAAACCAGTGTCAGCTACTTGGATGACAGAAGAAGGTGCTGGGATGACAAGAAGAGAGCACTGTGACGCACAATTATCAGTTAATGCGGCATTATAAAAAACGCTAAACTTTTTTCTGCTTTTATGCAAGAAGTCTAGTCCATATATTCCTTCCACTTCTCTGTAACTTTTTTTATTATTTCCTCGCTCATTTCAATTTTTCTTCCCCATTCTCGTTTGGCTTCAGGTGGAAGTTTGTTTGTTGCATCAAATCCCATTTTACCCCCAAGTCCACTTTCAGGAGAAGCGAAGTCTAAATAATCAATTGGAGCATTCTCTATCGTGATTGTATCACGCACAGGGTCCATTCTTGTTGACATTGCCCACATCACTTCCTTCCAATCACGTATATTTATATCATCATCAACAACGATAATAAACTTCGTGTATAAAAACTGCTTTAGAAAAGAAAGTATGCCCATAACAATTCTTTTTGCCTGCCCTGGATAGGATTTTTTTATCGACACTACCGCTATTCTATATGAGCAACCTTCCGGCGGCAGATAAAAGTCCACTATCTCTGGAAATTGATTAATAAGAATGGGCACAAAAATTTCATTGAGTGCTTCACCAAGAATCGATGGTTCATCAGGTGGCTTGCCGGTGAAAGTGCTGAGATAAATTGGATTTTTGCGCATAGTAATTGCAGTAATATTAAATTCAGGAAATTGCTCAACAGAATTATAGTAGCCGGTGTGATCTCCGTATGGCCCTTCGTCTTGATATCTATCCAAACTCACATAGCCTTCCAGAACGATTTCCGCGTGAGCTGGCACTTGAAGTGGAATAGTCTTACAATTTACAAGTTCAAGCGGTTTTTTGCGTAGCAACCCAGCAAATTGGTATTCTGACAATGTTTCTGGCACTGGAGTTACCGCAGCAATAATCGTTGCAGGATCACTACCGATCACAGCAGCAGCGGGAAATTTCATATCTCTGCCTTCTTCCTTCCAACGCTTATGGTGAGTTGCGCCACCTCTGTGTGCAAGCCAACGCATTAGTGTTGTTTTTTTATCTATAACCTGCATACGATATATTCCAAGATTAAAATTATCTTGCTTTTCTTTCGTGGGTCCTTTTGTTACCACAATCGGCCAGGTGATAAGTGGTGCAGGTTCATTTGGCCAGCATGTTTGAATGGGCAGTAGACTTAGGTCCACTTCATCTCCGGTTAGCACTACCTCTTGACATGGAGCTTTGTTCACGACTTTACTTCGCATCGATAACACGACTTTTAGCAGAGGAAACATCTTCATAGCATCTTTAAAGTTTTTTGGCGGCTCAGGTGATTGCAAAAATGCTAAAAGTTTCCCAAGATCTCTTAGCTCACCAGGATTTATGTTCAGTCCCAATGCAATTCTTTCAATAGTACCGAATAAATTCACCAAAACAGGAATCGAATTTTTACCATTTTCTGTGACAACATTTTCAAAGATGATAGCTGGTCCTTTGTTTGACAAAACTCTGCGGTGAATTTCTGTCATTTCAAGAACTGTTGAAACTTCCTCCTTAATCCTAATCAGATCTTTTTTTTCTTCTAAGGCTTTAATGAAGTCGTGTAAGTTGTTGTACATATTCCAGTTTTTAAAATTTTAAGTTTACATTTAGTTTCCAAGCACTTTATTGAAATTTGATCTATGCACTGTCTAGCGAGCTTTCAGTTAATTTGAGATCAAATCTTCATATTGCTTACTAAGTTTGTATTTCCTTCCTCTATTGGAAAAATCTACAATCTCGATAAACCCCATTTCCACCCACTTTTTACAAAGTTGCGCACTGGTGCGAGGCTTAAAATTAAATAGTTCGCCAACCTGACTAGCTGTAATAGCGGAAAACTCCTGGAAGAGCTCAAGAGCTTTGCGTTGTTTAGGATCAAGCTTACGTATAAGATCAGTCTGATCAGTGTGGTATTCTTCTTCATTTATACGTTGTAAAACGTTCTCAAATGAATTTGCCATACCTTCTACGAAATACTCCACCCACTTAGTGATATCTGCTTCAGCTCGTCCCATGTAATAATTGTGCGATGTTATTGCTTCATAATAAGCCCCTAGATTTTTAGCATAATATTCTTCCAATGAGTAAAGCCCTTTTAGGTCATATCCACCAAGGTGTAAAATTAATGTAGTCAACAATCTTGCAGTACGACCATTACCGTCATAGTAGGGGTGAATTGTTACAAATTGATAATGAGCAATACCTGCAATAATTGGGTAAGGCACTTGTTCACTGTCACGAATCCAATCAATCATACTGCTCATGAGCTTTGGTACATCCTTTGCTTCAGGTGGCATATAAATTATTGCACGTGTACGGCTATCACGA